>QNER01001285.1 GCA_003646175.1 Candidatus Parabeggiatoa sp. nov. 1 | reverse complement strand
GATGTCAAAGACATTGCGCTGGCAACCTTGCGTCATCGCATTGCTTTGGCACCCGAAATGGAAATTGAAGGGCATGATGTGGATACAGTGTTGAAGGCGGTGTTGAGTAAAGTGGATGCGCCCCGAATATAAAGTTTTTTATCGTTTCCAACCTCGCTCAAAGAAATCCGATTTTTTGGAAAAATAGGATTTCTCAATTTATTGGGTAGTTCCGTAGGGTGGGCAACGTCTTTTTGTTGCCCACCTTCTCGGTGGGCAAAAAATTCATAATACCTGAAAATTTATGGTTCCGTACATAGGATAGTATCCGTTAACTTTGACTTGTGAAATTAATGACTGATGTTACGCACAACGCTTCAAAATGAGTCAATCGAAGCAACCATAAAGGATTGCCTACATTGAACTTTTATATTGTAGGGGTAATCCCTCGCGGTTGCACCTTTCTTTCATTTAACGGCCATGAAAAAATCTCAAATCGCGAATACCAAACAACGGCCTTCGCATTTCATTTAACGGCCATGAAAAAATCTCAAATCGCGAATACCAAACAACGGCCTTCGCATTTCAGTTTAACGGCCATGAAAAAATTTCAAATCGCGAATACCAAACAACGGCCTTCGCATTTCTATTTAAAAACTCTTATGACACACAACGTTTCAAAATGAGTCCACAGGGGCAACCATAAAGTATTTTCCATATATTTAATAATGTATTTTAAGGACAATCCCCCCTTGTGGTTGCTTCCCCCGCGCAAGTCCTTTTACCAAACATCATCATGGTATGGAACTTTCCGCTTTATTGCACAAACTGTGGCATCGTCGAAGTAATGTGCGTAACATCAGATTATAAAAAATAATAAATAGTACAACTCGTCCCAGAAATCAACGAATGAAAAAACCAACGACTCAGCACAACTCATCCCAGCAATTTCCAATCTTCATTCGTTTATTTATGGAATTCGCTGTGCTTCATTTATTTGGATTTTAAAAACACAGCAATTAATACAATGTCAACAACCACTATTTTACGCAAAGGCTTATCTACGTTACTCAACAGTGCCATCGTAGAAATTCTCGCAGGTGTCACAAATACCGAAAAGCCCGTTGAGTTACTGAAAGAAAATTTGACGTTCACCGCCAATGAAATGGCTCAGGCGTTTCAAACCAGCTACAGTTATGCCTGTTGTGCGGTGAGCACCGGCTTAGAGTCACCGGAAAATCAGCAAGGTTTTTGGCAATCGCTATTTCAAGCCAATGTCAATCGTGAACTCGCGGCCCGCATTGAGCAGGATTATGTGCAAGCCTTTGCCCAGCAACACGGCCTCAGCGCGGCCGAATTAACCGCGTTTCAAAAAACGGCTGCCCGCCAATGCCAGACGCTTGCCAAGCTGACGATTTTTCAAGCCGATAACGTTCCTTTTTCTGAGGCAGAATTAGCCCATTTTGTCACCACCACAGGTGCCAGTTCTCTAACCAAGTTGGTGTTGGAATTGGTACAAACTCAGCAAACTTTGGATGAACGGGTGGTGGCTTTTCTGCAATTTGAGGAATTGTTGGGCAATGCCCTGCTGTTTTTTTTGCACGAGCAACTTCGCAAAGATAAGCGTTTTAACGATACCTTAGCCGCTTTGCAGCGCGAAGGTTTAATGGTAGATATCCGCGAGATTAAAACCATCGTGCAAGCCACAGAAGCCAAGTTAAATCAAGCGGTTAGCGCCAAACAATTTGGTGAAGTCGCACAACTGGGACAACAATTAGAGCGTTTGCAACAAATTGAATCGGTGGCACAAACGCATTATGCAGAGTTTCTTGACTTTAGCCAACGGTTTGCCGATTGGACACAATTGGTTAATGTCCAATTGGAACAAGTCTTGGCGGCCCTGCCCAAATTGCAAGAACAATTAGGGGACATTAAAGGTGATACCCAACAAATTTTAGCCATCGTTCAGCAATTGATGGCAGGCACCCATTTATCAGCCCAAATCAAACCGCGTGATGAATTAACGCAACATAGTACCGCCAATCTGGCGTTAATCAAACAGGCGCAGCAATTATTGAAACGCATACCGTCATCGGCTCCGGGGTACAGTCAGATGGCACTGGAATTAGGAAGTATCGTCGCGTCGCAAGGCAATGTCGCCCAAGCCGAAGCCTTATTGATTAAAGCTTACCAACAAGCGCGCAATGATGAACAGCGGGCGTTGGCGGCGTTTAACTTGTTTCAAGTGTTTATTCGCCAACAGGTTTATGACAAAGCCTTCTCGTTTTTACAAGAAGCTATTGAGCTCAATTCACCACGGTATGCGTTGCATAATGACCATACTTATCGCCTGCAAAAAATTTTAGGTGCAGGTGGCATGGGCTGTGCGTTTTTGGCGCAACACCGGTTGAAGAAAGAATTAGTCGTCATCAAGAGTTTTTGGGAAACGTTGCACGGTTCAGCGGAGGCGTTGTTTCACGAAGCCTTTTTGATGGCGGAAATTGCCGGCGACTATGTCCCCCAACCGCTGGATTGTGGGTTTGTGGATTTAACCAAGCAACAGCGTGGCTATTTTATCTCCGAATATATTGAAGACGCGATAGATGGCGAGACGTGGTTAGCGAAGTATGGCAAGCTGGACGTGCAAACGGGTATTGTG
>QNER01001284.1 GCA_003646175.1 Candidatus Parabeggiatoa sp. nov. 1 | reverse complement strand
TCTAGGGTAACGATCAACGCGAAAGTCTCGTAGGGTGGGTAAGCGGGTGCTGCTTTCTCAAACATAGTTCCGAATCAGACCACCCGCTTGCCCACCATTCTCGAAATGAAAATACATATCAGCGTTGGGGATAGCCGTTCGGATTAACCCGTAAATTTATGATGAATTACCACCTGTGACACGGCCGATGATATTGTGAACACTGTTCGGCCATGAGAAAGTGGCACGTTCTTTGCTATGGAAGTTAAAGTCACAAAAAACGGTGGAAGAAATTGCCACCGTGTTGTTGGCCTAAATCGGCTTTGATGAAATAACAATGGATAATAAAAGCTGTCGCATCTGATTATCCGTTGATGATAAAAATAAATTGGTAATAGGTCATACCATAGTTTTTCAGATAAATCATTTCAGTTAGAAACCTTCAAGGTTTTTGCAACGCTTTACGGTTTTGCCCTAAAGATTTTTCTGAACGTCTATATTTATTCTTAAAACCCTAAACTTCGGATGTCCAAAGTGGGAAGGATGAGTATAATGCCCCTCATAAATGAACTTATCAATTTATCGGGCAGAAATTTATATGCGTATATAACTTGACAATGTCACATTATCAGGAGTACAAGACGAACCTTGTACGAAAAAACGGAGTGATTGTTCAGGAGTACAAGGCGAACCTTGTACGAAAACACATTGTTCTGATTGAAATGTGACATTGAACAAGATAATTTATATGCGTATCCACTGGTTTTATTTGCATTTTGATGAATATGCAGACGCTTAATCCACCTAACATCAGTTCAATATCAATTGACTTTTACAAAACATAGGCTAAAAGTAAGTATAATAATAAATTATGTTGTGAAGTCGCTTCCAAAAATTAAAATACCAACGATGGGGCTTGCGCGGGGGATTGCCCCTACAAGATTCGGATCAAAGGGGCAATCCTTTATGGTTGCCCAGGGTTATATTATTATTTGGGAGTTGCCTGAGTTAAATTTTAGAAGTAAAATTGTTATAGATATTCCCTTTTTTATCAATAGAATAGGGAATGGATCATTAAAGAATAGGGAATATTTTCTTTTCAAGTTTTGTGATTACCCTTTTCAATATATATTATATATTATAATAGAAATTCGCCATTTCCGATTTCCGATTAACAATTTCCAATTGTGTTATAGACGTTAAGGTTTCCAAAACCTTCAAGGTTTCCAAAACCTTGAAGGTTTCTAACTCAGTATTGGGAGGATTATGATGAATAGGCAAAAAATCCTGGCCGGCAGTAGCATTATCGCGGTTGCTATTTGGGGAACAAGCCTCAAAGTTGTAGCCGATGAACAGTCGCCCACCGTTGAAAACAATGGTGGGGATGAATTGTGTCACACTGAACCGTCAGCACGACGCAGAGAAGCTGGTTTTGTTGATGAATGTGGAGGAGGGGCTTCTCGTGGTAGTTTTAACCGGGGTAGTTTCAGCCGGGGTAGTTTTAACCGAGGTAGTTTTAATCGGGGCAGTTTTAACCGGGGCAGTTTTAACCGGGGTAGTTTCAGCCGGGGTAGTTTTAACCGGGGCAGTTTTAACCGGGGTAGTTTTAATCGGGGCAGTTTCAGCCGGGGTAGTTTTAACCGAGGTAGTTTTAACCGAGGTAGTTTTAACCGAGGTAGTTTTAATCGGGGTTCTAAACGTGCAGCTGATGAAGATGTCACTGCTCAACAAGAAATCAAGCCAGAACCACTTAAACTGCCAAAAATCATCGCCCCACTTGTGCCACTGCACACCGGTTTGACGGTTACTGAACAACCCACCCTCTATTGGTATATGTCCTATCCGTGGGATGGTTATCTCTGGTTTACCTTAAACGAAGTGGGTGGCAGTGAGCCAATCTTAGAACAGGCCATTGATTTTCCATCGGATCGCGATAAACATACTCAGGATGATTTTATGTATCATTTACGATTAGCCGATTATGGTGTGCGTCTTAAACCAGAGCAAGAATATGAATGGTTTCTTTTCATTGTGATGAATCCGGAACAACGGACCAGTGATTGGCTTGCCAGTGGCACTATCCGCTATATTGAACCTTCAAAGCGGCTGGGTGAACGTCTGAATAAAACGCCATTGGAAAAACAGTACAAGGTTTACAAGAAAGAAGGCGTTTGGTACGATGCGATTGCCAATTTGAGTATGCAAATTGAAAAACAGCCCAATAACAAGGTCCTACGGAAAGTACGAGCAACTTGGATGAAGGAGGAAAAAATGCCTAAAGTGGCAAAGTACGATAGTGATTTTCCGTTCCCGTGCATAAAATGTTACTATCCTATTAAGTAACTCATGTTACGCACTGAATTTCCAAGCCTAGGGCTAAAGCCCAAGGCTATGCGCTTCCGTCGGCTAAAGCCGACTGATAAAATGGATTTAGTCACCTTTAGGTGACTTTCGCTTTTAGCCTAGGGCTTTAGCCAGAGGCTGGTTGGCTTGTGGAACCTAAGTGCGTAACATCAGTCAGTAATTCGCAAATATAGAACTGTGAAATAGCCATGTATCGTATTAAACCTTCGAGGTTTCGCAAACCTCGAAGGTTTGGTGCCAGCTTTTCTGGCAACGATACCCATCTAACCAATATATAGGTATCCAGATAATTATTTA
>QNER01001283.1 GCA_003646175.1 Candidatus Parabeggiatoa sp. nov. 1 | reverse complement strand
GTTAGGGGCATCGCAGCAAATAACTTACGCCGTGGTGAAAAATCAAGTTTCTTTAAGAAAGTTGGGATCGAAGCGTGTATTATTATTTCCGGCGCCGTCCCTTATCAGTTCGCCGCCAAAATTGACAGCATCGCTCCAACTTTTGTGTAGATTGGGAATTGGGAATTGGCAGCTAAAAGAATCAAAACGGGGCCGGAACGATCAATATTTTGGTGACAAGAAGCACTAAAACATTGAAAAAAGTGAAGTTTTTGCCCAGCAGTCCATTAATTAAGATAAGTCATTGATTTTTAATACCACCGGTTTTTAGGAACTACCAATAACTAATACCACCGGTTTTTAGGAACTACCGATAACTGATAACTGATAAGGAACGTGCATGATACAACTAGGGCAACCATATTCGAGGCTAAAGTTTTTGCGAGCAAAAACTTTAGCCTCGAAAGGATTGCCCCTACATTTAATTATATATTGTAGGGGCAATCCCTTGTGGTTGCCCTGAATGTTGACTAAGTTATTTTATGCTTGTTTCTAACTGATAACTGAATCCTTCTAACTGATATGGCAGGACATAGTAAATGGGCGAACATCCAACACCGTAAGGGTGCTCAGGATGCGAAACGAGGCAAATTATTTACCAAACTGATTCGTGAAATTACCATCGCAGCTCGTATGGGCGGTGCTGATCCCAATGCCAATCCACGCCTACGTGCCGCTATCGACAAAGCCTTGACCGGCAATATGACCAAAGATACGATAGAACGTGCTATCAAACGCGGTGCGGGGGCCCAAGATGGGGACAACTACGAAGAAGTCCGTTATGAAGGCTATGGGCCGGGCGGGATTGCGGTAATAGTTGATTGCATGACCGATAACCGCAATCGCACCGTGGCTGATGTGCGTTATGCTTTTAGCAAGTCTGGCGGTAACTTAGGCACCAGTGGCTCCGTGGCCTATTTATTTGAAAACGTAGGGCTTCTCAGTTTTCCCGCCGGCAGCGATGAAGATCAAATCATGGAAATCGCTTTGGAAGCAGGGGCTCAGGATGTGGTGCGTAATGAGGATGATTCTATTGATGTGCTGACAGCCCCCAATGATTTTTATCCCGTCAAAGAAGCGATGGAAAAGGCAAAGCTCATGCCCACACAAGCAGAGGTAACAATGCATGCATCAACCAATACGGCCCTCAATTTGGACGATGCCCAAAAAATGTTACGCTTGTTGGACATATTAGAAGATTTAGACGATGTGCAACAAGTTTATTCTAATGCTGACATCACTGATGAAATCATGGCTCAATTGGCATAACTATTTGTGAATAAACGCATTTTAGGCATAGACCCTGGTTCTCGGCTCACTGGCTTTGGCGTGATTGAATTCCATCAGCGGCAAGCCGTGTATGTCACCAGTGGGTGCATACGCATGCAATCAGACTCTCTACCGTCACGCTTACAAGAAATATACACGGGTATCAATCAAATTATTGAGCAATATCAACCCACAGTGTCAGCGATTGAACAAGTTTTTGTGCATCGCAATGTGGCATCGGCCCTCAAATTAGGTCAAGCACGGGGAGCGGCCATTGTCGCCTGTGTGCAACACGGCTTGGCGGTGCACGAATATGCCCCCAATCAAATTAAGCAAGCCGTTGTCGGCAATGGTCATGCCGATAAAATACAAGTACAGCACATGGTCAAAATGCTATTGTCTCTCTCCAATACCCCACAAGCGGACGCAGCGGATGCTTTAGCCGTCGCTCTTTGCCATGCCCATCATTAATCCGAATTAACAATTAAAAAAAATGATTAGTCGTTTACGTGGCTTGTTAATAGAAAAACAGCCGCCCCTGTTAGTTATTGATGTACAAGGCGTAGGCTACGAAGTGTTCGCGCCCATGTCTACTTTTTACAACTTGCCCGAAATCAACGCCGAAGTGAGTTTATTAACCCATCTCAGTGTGCGTGAAGATGCTCATGTACTCTATGGATTTCTCAACGAATCCGAGCGGGGGCTATTTCGTGATTTGATTCGTGTCAGTGGTATTGGTCCCAAATTGGCACTGAGCATTCTATCTTCGATGGAATTACCTACTTTTGTGCAGTGTATTCACAATAATGACACTGCCAAGCTAATACGCATCCCCGGCGTGGGCAAAAAAATGGCCGAAAGGTTAGTGGTAGAAATGCGTGATCGCTTGAAGAGTTGGAACACCAGCACAACCACAGCCTCTGCGCCCGCATCAAACTCTCTCACACAAGGCATTATTAGCCCCGTTGATGATGCCATCAGTGCTTTAATTGCATTAGGCTATAAACCGACTGATGCCAGTCGTTGGGTGCATGCGGTGGCAGAGGAAGGTTTAAGCAGTGAAGTGTTGATTCGTCGTGCTTTGCAATCCGCCCTGTGATCAAAAATAGGAGTACAAACTTTAGTTTGTACAAAAAAATGGCGTTCCCGTATCGATGCGAGAACACCATTTTTTCATCTTTTCATCATTTAATTATTGCGGTGTGGTTAAATGTGAGATGGTATACGAGGGGACAGTTACAGATTTTTTACGAAAGTATTAATTTTAGGTAACTACTCAGCCCTTTCTGGGCGCTTTATTAAAGCCCAGGGCTGCGCCCTGGGAAAACTTTTT
>QNER01001282.1 GCA_003646175.1 Candidatus Parabeggiatoa sp. nov. 1 | reverse complement strand
TTACCAAGAAGTGATACTATCGCCAAAAAAGCGATAGCATCACGACTTGAAAAGCGATAGCATCACGATTTGAACACTTTTTACCAAGAAGTGATACTATCGCCAAAAAAAGCGATAGCATCACGACTTGAAAAGCGATAGCATCACGATTTGAACACTTGTTTTTACCAAGAAGTGATACTATCGCCAAAAAAAACGATAGCATCACGATTTGAACACTTGTTTTTACCAAGAAGTGATACTATCGCCAAAAAAGCGATAGCATCACGACTTGAAAAGCGATAGCATCACGATTTGAACACTTTTTACCAAGAAGTGATACTATCGCAAGAAAAAGCGATAGCATCACGATTTGAACACTTTTTTTACCAAGAAGTGATACTATCGCAAAAGAAAGCGATAGCATCACGACTTGAAAAGCGATAGCATCACGATTTGAACACTTTTTTGTCCTGTACAAAGACGGTAGATACGTTATTTGCGATTCGCGATTAAAGTAATTTGCATGGCCGCTAAACTGCGTGGAAAAAGTATCACTTTGAGCAAAATTTTTTTAGCTTTGGGACGCACACGTACCGATTTTCCAATTATGTTATATTCAGGTGTTCTAACTGCGATGATTATTTAATTGATGCGGATAGGAATATCAAATAGGCTTATTAAAATCCTTTATTAAGTATCGAAGCACAAATTTTCAGGCATTTTGTGCCCACCAAGGTCCGTATCGATCCCACCGAGAAGGTGGGCAAGAAAAAGACGTTGCCCACCCTACAAAAAATCCGCTTATTTCGTCAATCTGTTGTACGACACTTGTTGTATTCTACATAAAGGAGAACCCAAATGAAACCACAACATTTTTTCATAATCCTATTATTAATCATCAGCTTATCCATCAAAGCGGAAGTGACACTCGACGGCACACTCGGCCGCAGCGGTGCATTACCCGGCCCCGACTATCTCATCGGAGCCGACTTAGGCCAACAACACGGTGGCAACTTATTCCATAGCTTTCAAGACTTTAACTTGCAAGGCCATGAAAGTGCCACCTTCTCAGGGCCTAACAGTGTTCAGAATATCTTCAGCCGCGTTACCGGCGGTACACCTTCCAATATCGACGGGCTATTGCGTTCAACAATTCCCAACGCCGATATGTATTTTCTTAATCCTTATGGGATTATGTTCGGGCCTAATGCACGGTTAGATGTGCAAGGCAGTTTTCATGCCAGCACGGCTGACTATTTGCGTTTGGAAAATGGGGGACGTTTCGATGCTCGTCAACCGAGTGAAAGTTTATTGACAGTTGCGCCGGTTGAAGCGTTTGGCTTTTTAACTGACACGCCGGCCTCTATCACTCTACATAATAGTCAGTTATTTGTACCTTTCGGCAAAACGTTGTCATTGATTGGTGGTGATTTATTGATGAATGGCGAATTACCATCAAATGATCATTCTGATACTTTTCATCCCAACTATCCGTTAAAACTTTTTTCAGACTTTGGACGAATCAATCTAGCCAGTCTTGGCTCAAGTGGTGAACTCATTTTAACCCCATCAGAATTGGTTATGAATGCTAAAAAAGCGGGAACTATAATCACTAACAATACTTGGATCGGAGTCAGTGGGAATGGTGCGGGAGATATTTTTATTCGCGGTGGAGATGTTCATTTAAATCATAGTGAATTAGAAGGTGATTCACAAAATCAAGATAGCGGAATAATAAACCTTCAGGCGAACCTGTTAACGTTACAAGGTTCAGAAATTGCGACAGATACGCTGTGAAGAGGGCGAGGTGGCAAAATAATCCTTAAAGTCACTGATACTTTAACCCTTGCAACATCCGATCTAGATTTGCCGAGTTTTATTTTTTCTGGCACAGAAGGACAGTTTGAGAATGCCGGGGATGGTGGGCAAATTGAGATAGAAGCTAGTGCATGAAAGCGGAAGTTTCCATACCACCCAACGCCAACGGCTAAAGCAGTTGTCTAAAAGCTCAAGTACCCTAAAGGGCACTACAAAAGAGGGTTAGTCGGCTTTAGCCGACTTGAGCTTTCAGACAACTGCTTTAGCTGTTGGCTGTTGGCTTGGTGGTACGGATATTTCCGCTTTCATGCACTAGTCAAATTATATTGAAAGAGGGCGCAAGAATTAGTAGTTTCTCTCAAGGGCCCGGCCAGAGCGGTTCTATCTCTATAAGCGCCGCCGACAACTTAACGATCTTCGGAACCACACCGGAAAACTTTGATGATGATTCATTTGATAAAATACCACACAGTGAACCTGAAGCAGGAAACAGCGGGCTCAGTGGTTTATTGAGTCACTCAACGAGTATCGCACCCAATGCGGGTAATGCCGGTTCTATATTGATTCAAGCAGTGACACTCCATTTAGTTGATGGCGGTATTATTACCGCATCGGCCACAAATGCCGGCGGTGGCAACATAGTCATAACAAGTTTTACTCTATTTACGAGAAAGTAAAATGACGACCAGTGTAGCAACTGGCAAAGGGCAGGGTGGCGATATTACCATTTCTCATCCACAGTTTGTTGTGTTGGATAAAGGCCAAATTAGAGCGCAAGCGGATGAAGGACGCGGTGGAAATATTCGCATTGCCGCGAAACAATTTATCGCTTCTTTTGATAGT
>QNER01001281.1 GCA_003646175.1 Candidatus Parabeggiatoa sp. nov. 1 | reverse complement strand
ATAAGTAGATAATTTTTAGTTGAATTTTATCAAAAGTTTGTCATTTTCACTGATTTGAAGTACGTTCCGTATAAATCCAAAAAATCGCTATTTGGATGCCTAAATACCCTAATTTTTGTCTGGTTATTGGCACTGGTTTGTGGGCCATAAAACCGTTTTACTTAGTGGATTTGGTGATTGAAGGTGTCATGTCCAAAGAAGCGGTAATAGAACTGTTTCTCAGTCCCAGTATGGAGTGGTGAAAAGGAGGTTCCTACGGGTTCTAAAACTTGATCCAATTTTTATTCCGCTTAGTCAATTTATTTTTAAAAACAATCATTAATCAATCATTAATCAATCATTAATTATTTTCAACGGGTTCCATTCAAAATGAATCTTTGCCACGAGGTTCTTAAGTAAAAAATTAAAACATGAACAAATTCTTTAATACCGCGGGCCCTTGTCGGCCTGACAAACACTATATGGTCGAACCACTGCCGCGTCTGTCTGGAGTACTGGAACTGATTGACAGTGAACATTATTTTGTTCTTCATGCACCGCGCCAAACGGGTAAAACGACTTATTTATACGCCCTGATGCGTCAACTCAATCAAGATGGGCAGTACACAGCACTGACGGTCAACATTAAACCCGCAATTAGTGGTCGGGATAGTACACATGCCATGCGAATTGTCATTGCGGCGATTTACCGTCAAGCTAAACAGCATTTGCCAGAAACTCAGTGGCCTCCTTGTGTGACAGAAACCAGCATTGATGTTGGGAGCCTACAAGGTTATCTCAATCAGTGGGCCCAGCAGAACCCAAAACCTATCGTTTTGTTTATAGACGAAGCCGATTCTCTGCACGATGAGGTGTTCTTAGCTTTGTTGAGCCAGTTACACGCTGGGTTTGAGGCACGTCCCAAGGGTTTTCCTCATTCCATTGCGCTAGTGGGGTTGCGAGATGTGCGGGATTATAAAATTCGTTTTCGCTCTGAGCAGGAGAATTTTGGCACAGGCTCGCCGTTTAATATAAAAAGCGAATCCTTGTTTATGTTGAATTTCACTTTTGAGGAAGTAAGCACTTTGCTAGATGAACATACCAAAGCGACCGGTCAAGTTTTTGATGCCAAAGTCAAACAGGAAATTTACCGACTAACCGCCGGGCAACCTTGGCTAACCAATGCACTTGCTAATCAAATCGTGGTAAAATTGTTACACAATGACTATAAAAGTACCATCACCTTTGAACATGTCGCACAAGCTAAAGAAGCACTTATTCAACGCCGAGATACGCATTTAGACAGTCTGATTGATAAATTGCGTGAGCCTACGGTTAAACGAGTAGTACAGGCTATTATCAATGGGGAAACGCCGGATTTTGACATGTTCAATGACGCACTGATTTATACACGAGATTTAGGTCTTATTGCACCCAAACCGCCAGTGCGTTTTGCTAACCCCATTTATCAAGAAATTGTTCCAAGAGTGTTAAGTGCGGCCTTTGCCGAGTCTCTGCCTTCTGATTTAGTTGATTCGCTTTGGTATATCAAAGAGGGGCGACTAGACATGGATGCGTTACTTTTGGCGTTTCAAAAATTTTATCGGCGACATTCTGATGCGTGGCTTTCTAAATATGATTTTCGAGAAGTGGGCCGCCAATTGCTGTTGATGGCGTTTCTCCATCGCATTGTTAATACCAAAGGACGCATTGAACGAGAAATGGCAGTGGGCAATGGTCGTTGTGACTTGCTGGTAGAATATGGTGATGAGCGACATCTGATTGAGTTAAAACTATACTACGATAGTGAAACACGAGAAGAAGGTTTGGAACAAGCAGCGCGGTATCTGTCACGTTTTGGATTAGATCAGGGATATTTGATTATTTTTGAAACTCGAACTTCGATCCCTTGGGAAGAGCGGATTTATCATGAAGAAATTTTTGTTGAAGGTAAAAAAGTTATTTTGTTAGGAATGTAGCAAGAAATACAGTAGAACGCTTATTATTGATACTGAATCCTTCTATAGTATTCCATAAAAAGGAGTCCAAACTAAAAACTTTGCTCAGGTTTCGCTCAGCAAAATTTTTGCGTCGTTTGGACTCCTGCCAACATAATTTATCTGGAATACTCTAAATGAAATTAAATAACAAAATAACATGACAGATTCCAGCAATTTATTTGTCTAAATACACCCAAAAATTGCAATTTCAAGAAATGAACGGGCCTCTACGAGTCATTACATTATCGCGCTTGCCGATGCTGTCGGGAGCGGACATGATTCAATTTAGACTTAACACATTAACTTTGGCCATCAATCAACCGGTAAATACCTTACAAAATATCATCTTTAAAAACCCCGCTATTATTGAAGCCAAGGTAGACATTGAAGTAGAAATTCACCCCAAGGAAAAAAAGTTGGTTTTGAAAACAGATACTCAGGAATTATGTGAAGGTGAGTACATGATCTAGTAAAACGTTTATAACTGATAACTGATAACTGATAACTGATAACTGATAACTGACTATGGAAAAACCCTTAATCGAATTAGTTGATGAACAAGAGTTTACCAACCGGGAAAAAGAGCTTGAAAAGTTCTGGAATCTGGCGATGAGGGCCAAAAGAAATAATGGCTCAAGCTTTGCTCTCATTGCGGCAAAAAGGTGT
>QNER01001280.1 GCA_003646175.1 Candidatus Parabeggiatoa sp. nov. 1 | reverse complement strand
TTTTAAAAGGCATTAATCTGGATATCCGAGCCGGGGAACTGCTCGCTATTATGGGCACTTCTGGTAGCGGCAAATCCACGTTAATGAATATCATGGGTTTGTTGGATAAACCTTCAAAAGGCCATTATTGGTTGGCAGATAAAGAAATTGTCCATTATAGTGATGATGAATTGGCAGCGGTTAGAAATCAAAAAATCGGTTTTGTGTTTCAGTAGTTTTATCTATTGCCCCATCAAACTGCCTTAAAAAATGTTGGCTATCCATTGCTTTATCGTCGTTTGCCGCGCCCAGAAATTCAGCGCCGCGCTATGGCAATGCTTGAGAAAGTGGGTATGGCAGATCGTGCTAAACATCATCCTAATGAATTGTCTGGCGGACAGCAACAACGTGTCGCGATTGCCCGTGCGTTAGTGGGTAAGCCGGCGATTATTTTGGCTGATGAACCCACGGGTGCCCTTGATTCTCGTATTAGTTAAGAAATAATTGATTTATTTATTGAATTAAATCAACAAGAAGGGATGACGATTGTTATTATTACTCATGATTCGGCCGTTGCCGAGCGATGTCAGCGTCGTGTGATAATGGCAGATGGCAATTTGATAGCCAGCACAGCGGATTGACGGAGTTTACGGATGGGTAAGTACAGCGGATTGACTGATTTGATTGTTTGACAACTGATAACTGATAAGTACTTAGGAAAAAATTGACTGGAATATGATTTTTTTATAAATCAATAAATTAACGGTGTCAAAATACCAGATAACTTATGCCAAGGTACTTAACTTGACAATGTCATATTAGCAGGAGTACAAGGCGAACCTTGTACGAGAATGCGGCGTTATCAGGAGTACAAGGCGAACCTTGTACGAAAAGGTCGCATTATCAGGAGTACAAGGCGAACCTTGTACGAAAAGGTCGCATTATCAGGAGTACAAGGCGAACCTTGTACGAGAATGCGGCGCTATCAGGAGTACAAGGCGAACCTTGTACTCCTGAGCAATCACACTGTTTTTTCGTACAAGGTTCGCCTTGTACTCCTGAGCAATCACACTGTTTTTTCGTACAAGGTTCGCCTTGTACTCCTGATAGCATATGCACAAGGTTCGCCTTGTACTCCTGATAGCATATGCACAAGGTTCGCCTTGTACTCCTGATAGCATATGTACAAGGTTCGCCTTGTACTCCTGATAGCATATGTACAAGGCTCGCTTTGTGCTCCTGATAGCATATGTACAAGGTTCGCCTTGTACTCCTGATAGCTTATGCAACCCTCTCTTACTTGGTTTGCCTGAAACGAATGCTAATGTGACATTGTCAAGTTAACTGATAACTGGTAACTGATAACTGACATGTTCTTAACGTATATTAGAGAAGCGTTCCACAATTTATACGCCACCAAGCAACGCACGTTGTTAGCCCTGATTGGGATTGTGATTGGCATTGGTTCGGTGATTGCGATGGTGTCGGTGGGTATTATCGCTGGCGAAGAGGCTTTGCGCCGTCATCTCAAATTGGGTACTGACATGATGGGTATCGAAAAGCCGAGGCGGCGTGAAGAGCCAAATCCAAAGGCGCAAATATCTCTCGAAGCGGCCTTGGCACTGCCCCAGTTATTTCCTAGTATCACGACGGTGGCACCTTATATCTCTACTTGGGGCCGTTACCGTTTTGCTGGCAAAGGCAGTTATGCGGCTATCATTGGGGCGACTGAGGCCTTTTTTGAGTTGCACCAACTAGAAATCAAAGAAGGGCGGTTTATTTCTGCGCTTGACCAAAAGCAGCCTTATGTGGTTATGGCGCAACGTGTGTTGACTTTTGAGGGTTTTAAAGATTTTAAGGGCCCTTTGCTTGGTAGCCAAGTCAAGATTAATCGGCACATTTACACCATTATTGGTGTGTTAGAAGATGTCCCAGAGCCGTTGTTTGGGCTTCGTGGTATCAACTGGGCTTTTATCATGCCGATGAGTACGGCACAACGTTATTTAGAAAATAATAATATTAGGGGTATCACAGTACGCTTCCAGCCGGATACCGATTACACGCGCGTTGGACAACAAGTGAAACAGTATTTTGCTCAGCAAGTTGAAGGACTTGAGGTACAGACGCGCACGGCGGATAAATTGATTGAATTGAAGGAACAAGAAGCGCAGATGTACACTTTGTTGTTAGGCGCGATTGGCAGTATTTCTCTGTTTGTTGGGGGGATTGGGATTATGAATGTGATGCTGACATCGGTGATGGAACGGCGGCGCGAAATTGGGATTCTCCGAGCAATTGGTGCCAGACAGCGGGATATTCAGTGGCAATTCTTGGCGGAAGCGATTATTTTATCGCTAGTCGGTGGCGCGTTTGGGGTTGGTTTAGGGATTGGGGCTTCTTATTTGGTGGCTTGGTTTAATGGTTGGCAATTTCTTATCTCGACATTGGCGATTTTATTGGGGTTTGGTGTATCATCGGGGGTAGGGATTTTCTTTGGTTTTTTCCCGGCTTATAAGGCGGCTAAATTGGATCCGATTACGGCGTTGCGTTCTGAGATGTAGCCAAACCTAGTAGACTCTTCTTTCAAATCCATTCCTAAAAGAAGTTGACGATACGAGAAACAATCGGCATAAAAAAACTACAAGGATTGTTTATAAGAAAGGATA
>QNER01001279.1 GCA_003646175.1 Candidatus Parabeggiatoa sp. nov. 1 | reverse complement strand
ACTTGTTTGAGCCCACCACCATCGTTAGGATGTTAGGACACTTTCAGACGTTATTAGCGTCCATTGCCACCCAGCCAGAGCTGCCCATTTCAGCGTTCTCCATGCTCAGCGACGCGGAACGACACCAATTACTGGTGGAATGGAACAACACGGCCACCGATTATCCTCAAGATAAATGTCTCCATCAGTTGTTTGATGCCCAAGTCGAAAAAAACCCGGATGCTGTGGCCGTTGTATTTGAAGATCAACAACTGAGCTATCGAGAATTAAATGCCCGCGCCAATCAACTGGCCCACCATCTACAAACCTTGGGTGTCAAACCCGAAGTGCTTGTTGGTATTTGCGTAGAACGCTCTTTAGAAATGATTATAGGATTACTAGGTATCGTAAAAGCAGGGGGCGCGTATGTACCGCTTGCTACCAATTGGCCAACAGAACGCATTCAATATATCCTTGCTTCTCAAAGCATTCAGTCTATCGTTACCCAATATGCCCAGTTGCCTACTCTCCAAGCATTGCAATGGCAATTATCAGAATTAAGAAATCTCATCTGCCTAGACATCCAAACCCCTAAACCACCCCCAGAGGCTTTGAATATTGAGGCGACTCAGGCGTTATGGGACAGCGTTGCGGAACGGGCCAGTGACGATATCACAGCGGGTGGATTTATCAGCAGCTACACTGGTGAGGCCTTTTCTGAAGCGGAGGTCAATGAATATAAAAATCATATACTAAAACTGACTCAATCCTACCTAGATCAAGGAAAACGAGTGCTGGAAATAGGAAGCGGTGCGGGATTGATCATGTTTGCTGTCGCACCTCATGTGGGTTTTTATGTTGGGCTTGATCCTTCAGCAGTCACGCAAGCCCGCAATCAGGAGTATCAGGTTCAACAAGGTTACACGAACATAAAACTCGTCACGGCCTTTGCACATGAAATTAACATCCTAGACCAAGCACCTTTTGATCTGATTATTCTGGCCAGTACCGTGCAATTTTTTCCAGGCTACCTTTATCTGCAACAGATAATAGAAATGGCGCTGGATAACTTAGTGGCCGGTGGAACACTATTAATAGCGGATGTCATGGATCCCCGTCAAAAAGAGGCTTTCAGAAAGTCACTGGAAACCTTCAAAAAAAGTCAACCGTCCCACAAATCGTATCGAACTAAAACTCACTTAGAGAGTGAATTGTACATTGATGAGGATTTCTTCCAAACCCTGCCGGCAATGTTGGATACCATTGCCGAAATATCCGTTTTCAAACGTCAAACCGGTTTTAACAATGAGCTACGTTATAGGTATGATGTTATCCTCAAGAGTGTCGCCAGTGAGTTTGTCAATCCACCTATTGGCTACCGGAAAAACCTCTGGACAACTTGGCACTTAAATAAATTAGCCACTGAGAATCCGGTCACAACTGTTACCCCGAACAATTTGGCTTATATTATCTATACCTCTGGTTCGACAGGTACGCCCAAGGGCGTTGTTGTTCGCCACCGGCCGGTTATCAATTTAATTGATTGGGTTAACAAAACCTTCCATATTAGTTCAAGTGATAGAATCTTGTTTATCACCTCACTCTGTTTTGATTTATCGGTGTACGATATTTTTGGCTTGCTCGCTGCCGGTGGTTCCATTCAGGTTGCCTCAGAATTTTCTCTTAAAAACCCGGAACAATTGTTACGCACACTTTACAATGAGCCAATCACGTTCTGGGACTCTGCACCGGCCGCTTTCCAGCAGCTTGTACCTTTCTTTCGGTCTCCTCATTCTATTACTCACCATCTTAGGTTGGTATTTTTTAGTGGTGACTGGATCCCGGTTACATTGCCGGATATTATCAAGGAAGCTTTTCCAAGGACTCAAGTGATTGGCCTTGGCGGAGCCACCGAAGCAACGGTTTGGTCCAATTATTATCCAATTAAAGAAGTTAACCCTCAGTGGGTTAGTATTCCTTATGGAAAGCCAATCCAGAATGCAAAGTATTATATTATTGACGATAAGCTTAACTTATGTCCCATTGGTGTTCCGGGCTTTCTTTACATTGGTGGAGAATGTCTTGCTTCCGGGTATGCAAACGACCCTTTACAAACTTCACAAAAATTCATTCCTTCTCCTTTTAGTGAAGAACAGGATGCACGCCTCTATAAAACGGGGGATTTGGCCCGTTATCTTTCTGACGGCAATATTGAGTTTCTGGGTCGCATAGATAACCAAGTCAAGCTGCGTGGCTTTCGTATTGAACTGGGCGAAATAGAAGCGGTATTGACTCAACACCCCAATATACAAGAAACCGTGCTCATAGCACGAGAAGACCAACCGGGCAACAAGCGTTTAGTGGCCTATATTGTTTCCGATCTGATTCCTGAGCGGATACCTTATCAGAGCGACTGCCTTGCGAAACTGAATGGCAAAACCTTGAAACTCCGCACGGAGGATATTTCCAGTGGTGGCGTTCTACTCGGGACGGATGTTAGCCTTAAAGAAAATAAGAAACTCAGTCTACGCTTATGGCTGCCAGGAGAGTCTGAGGCGCGTTGGTTAAAGGGCAAAGTGGCATGGTCGCGAGCTTCATGGGCTGGAATTGAGTTTGAGCTGACGCCTAAAGAGCAGGCGATTCTTGAAAAAAGTATAGAGTATCTGCTT
>QNER01001278.1 GCA_003646175.1 Candidatus Parabeggiatoa sp. nov. 1 | reverse complement strand
TAAAAAAACTTTCTCAAAGGTTTCTTGCATCATATCATCCACATCTGGCTCTTGAATGCGGAAGGTATGTTTCAAATAAGCTCGGATCAACGGCCCAAGCTCATCATGTAACTTTAACGTTCTATCCCACTGATCACGCATATAATTTTTACCTCGCTCATATAACGATAACTACAAGGATTGCTTATAAAAAAGGATTTATAAAAACTCTGCCCTGAAAGGGCACTTTATTAAACGATAACTACAAGGATTGTTTATAAAAACGGATTGATTTATAAAAACTCTGCCCTGAAAGGGCGCTTTATTAAACGATAACTACAAGGATTGTTTATAAAAACGGATTGATTTATAAAAACTCTGCCCTGAAAGGGCGCTTTATTAAACGATAACTACAAGGATTGCTTATAAAAAAGGATTTATAAAAACTCAGCCCTGAAAGGGTGCTTTATTAAAGCCCAGGGCTGCGCCCTGGGAACTTTATAAATCCCTTCTTATATACAATCCTTGTAGTTAGTTTTATTAGGGTATATAACCATTTATCCGCCGAAACTGCTCATCCGAGCCATTTTTTACCGGCTCTTGCTCTTTTTTAGAATATCGTTGGGAATGCTGGTAAACGTTGTTGCGCGTTTCTTCAAAAACCTTCAATAAATCCACCGGTTGTTTCGCCCGTTTTAACGCTTCCAAAAAGAAAACGGTAAATCTCCCCCCACGTTCCGCCAATTCTACGGCCGGCTGATTTTCCCTTGAAGCCGATAACTGTATCCCTTTAATCGGATCTAAAGTGGTACCAACACGGGTACGACCGCTACTTGGTATTGTTACACCGAAAGTTGCGGCTTCTAAATACTTAATGTGTTCATTATTAATGGGTTCCATAGAGTCGTCTCCCTTATACAGCCCAGCCGAAAAACACGCATCAATAAAAGTCAGGATATTAGGCGTCGGTATAGCCTGAATAAGCACTGAGAACCGATCATCTCTGAGCAAATATTTTGTTCGAGGTTTTTTAGAGTAGGGCACAAAAAATTCGTCCAGTTGATCCAGTTTCTCATCACCATTGTCATCACCAAGTTGGGTACCATGCCCAGAATAAAAAATGATCACTAAATCATCAGCATCCACTCTATGCCTATCACCTAAACGTTCAAGCGCATGCACAAACTCATCTTTATAAACATTTGTCAACACGCACACCCGCTTTTGACGGACATTAAACAATTCACGCATCGCTTTAGCAAAACGGGCTGCATCTCGGTTCGTTTCGGTTAAACCGTGCGTATTTGACCCCACCGCCAAGATAAAAACCCGCCCTTCGCCCCGCCTATCCCAACAAGTCCGTTGTGTGATCCTTTTGGATTTCACCGTTTTGGATCTATCTTTACCCATAGTGCCCAAAGGCAGATATTTCACCGTTTGGGCTCTATCAAACCACCCTTTTTCCGATGATTGACTTTTTTCATCGGTGATGTTTTTGATAGACGTGGGTGGTAGTAAAACATCCGGCTCATTAATGCGCGGATTTTGACATCCCGCCATACTGAAAATGACCAGCAAAAAAAATAATAGTTTATTTTTTAATCTGTTATTCATAATAATTCCACGTTACAAAATTTATGAGTGTTTCTTCACTTCACGGATGCTATCCCTTCTTAGGGATAGTATCCGTTAACTTTGAAAAAAATAAAAAATAATCCATTATTTTTCAGTCGATTAGCACAATTTTTTCGTCTGGCACTGTTACGTTTTCGATAGTTGCCGCGTCTTACATATTATGCTGGTTGAGAAAGTGCCTAAGTCATTTTATTAATCATAAACTTTATCCTTGTACGAAAAAACTTGGTTCTTAGACAGGAGTACAAGGCGAACCTTGTACGAAAAAACTTGGCTCTGTGATGATTGAAATGTGATCGAGGCAAAAGTTTGCTCCGCAAACTTTTGCCTCGATCATTGTCAAGTTAAAAACTGCGCAGTTATACTTCCAGACGGCAGCGTATTAAACACTGTGTTTCGTACAAGGTTCGCCTTGTACTCCTGAGAATTCCTAGATATTTAAGGAGAGTTTTTAAGTCAACACTTTCACGGATAAGTACAGCGGATACTCGAAATAAACGGATAGTGTTTAACCTAGGGCGTGTCATCAATTAGGTGCTCCCCTGAAAGGGGATAACATACCAGCCCAGGGCAACGCCCTGGGATTATGTGCTGTTACGTTTTCGATAGTTGCCGCGTCTTACATATTATGCTGGTTGAGAAAGTGCCTAAGTCATTTTATTAATTCATAACTAGATATTTAAGGAGAGTTTTTAAGTCAACACATTGTGAGGTTTAAGGATTAATTTTCACTTAGCAAAAAAATAATGCCTTTTCAGTTGATTAGCAAGAATTTGATGTCTAAAGCTTTAGCTTTGGACGTGCCTAGGTGCCCTAATGGTAAGTTTTGAACGGAAAGCACCAGCCAAAGGGCGCATTCCCGCTTTCACGGATAAGTACAGCGGATACTAGAAATAAACGGATAGTGTTTAACCTAGGGCGTGTCATCAATTAGGTGCTCCCCTGAAAGGGGATAACATACCAGCCCAGGGCAACGCCCTGGGATTATGTGCATAATGATATTAAGCGGGCGGCGGGCGTGACATAATGTATCGC
>QNER01001277.1 GCA_003646175.1 Candidatus Parabeggiatoa sp. nov. 1 | reverse complement strand
CCGCTTTAGCCGCTTTGCCCGGCTTTTATATCGGCTATCTGCCCTACACGTTTTATTATGAGCAAATCGACAAAGTTGTCTTTGGTGAAGGGTTGACAGAGTTTATCACGATTCCAGAATTGGCTGCTTATACGCTTGGTGGAACGGAATATATTTGGGCGATTGTGTATAGCATTTTATTGATAGGGCTGTTAGTGTTTTCCTTTGAATATGGACGGCGTTTTCTGAAGACTACGCTGCCTAATCTCGTGCGTAGTAACACGGATCAATTAGTTTATGAGGCTTGTGATGGGTTGGCGGTGACTGCGCCATCAGCGGTAAAGTCATAAAGCCAACTAGTAGTCCTGTACATTTCTTTACGGATGCTATCCCTTCTTAGGGATAGTATCCGTTTCGGTAAAGTCATAAAGCCAACTAGTAGTCCTGTACATTTCTTTACGGATGCTATCCCTTCTTAGGGATAGTATCCGTTTGAGTTATTAAGGAGGAAACTCACTTAAATATAGGAGTCCAAGATTTATCTTGGCAATTCCTCAAACCCAGTCGTATTCCTTTATAATGGCATTACCCCAACGATGGCGAGGCTGAAAAGGTAGGCGACAGTTTTAGGGACGTAGCTGCAAATAACTTAAGAAACGGCGACAGATACTATCCCTAAGAAGGGATAGCATCTGTATCGCGGATATTATCTTTTAGGCAAAGTAATAAACGGCGACAGATACTATCCCTAAGAAGGGATAGCATCTGTATCGCGGATATTATTTTAGGCAAAGTCCCTTATCTTTCATCAACCACAGGAAATCTATCATGAAGAAACTTTTTCTTGTCACGTTACTGGCATTCACTTTAACGCCCACCGCATCACCGGCAGCGGGGTGTAAATACGTTATCGACTGCTACCAGCTGGCGCTAAGCGATTTGGAAACGGCTCGCGCACGGATAAAAGAAAGTCGTGCCGAAGTCAACGCATTGATTGAGCGGGCCAGTGAAATCGAACAACTCATCGCCAAATACGAGGCGGCTTCAGACCAAACCACGCATGCCTTGGTCAAACTGCTCGATACGCGACTCACACAAATTGAGGCCGATTATGCGAACAAAGAAGCAGCTTTTGTGAAAAAGCTGGAAGCCACGGCCGACTTAACCGAATCTCACTACCAATCGGCAAAGCAAGCGGATGAGAAAATCCAGGCGTTGTTAAAACAACTGAACACCTCAGCGGAACAGGTGGCAAAGCTCACGTCTGCGTTCAGCGTGTCCAGTGATGGCAACGTGCAGGTTAAAAATCTGGAAGTATCTGGCACCCTCAAAACCACAGAACCGGTTCAAGTGAAAACCCTGATGGTTTATAACTCAGTGGCTAATGAAGAAGGGCCCAAAGCACAAGGCAATGCGAATACCTTGGCATTTTGGCAAATCCCTTATAAGGATCGTTTTAAAGTCAAAGGCGTTGCTGATCTTCGTTTGAACTATTACAATCCCACCCTTTATAAAAAAGGACCTGCCACTTATATTGATGTGGTGGAGGGTTTAGAAGGCAAAGTGGCTATGTTGATGAAGGCCTCAGCGGAAGGCATTGATCCCAAAACGATGAAAATGATTAACCCCAAGTTTTTAGCTGGGAAAAAGACGGAGTATTACCACCAATTTGCGAACGGGTGGTCAAGTGATGATTATGATGGTGATACTTCTGCTAATGTTAATTGTGCCACTGCGTATGCCAAAGTAACCCAGCATTATGGTGGTTGCTGGCGTTACAATTTAGGTGCCGACGCAGACTCACCGGTTCAGGATAGCCATTGGGGGCCCCATCTTTACAGATATACTGCACAGAGTCTTAATTTAAAGATTGATGGAAGTGATCATACCCGGGTTCGTCGCATTACTCGTTATGTTATTTTCTAAAATGTGATGTGTTCAAACAGATGCTATCCCTTCTTAGGGATAGTATCTGTAAAATTGTTAGAATTGTTGAGCACAGCGAATTGTTGAGTACAGCGAATTGACGAAATCAACGAATTGTTGAGTACAGCGAATTGACGAAATTAACGAATTTATTAATGTAACACGTTGTGTCAATTCGTTTTTTTCGCTAATTCGCTGTACTCATCAGTTTTTTTCGTCAATCCGCTGCACTCATCCGTTCTATCCGTCAATCCGCTGTACTACATATTATGAAACAAAATTGAATGGCCGGATGTTAGTTTTTTCGTACAAGGTTCGCCTTGTACTCCTGATAAATCACACCCGGTTTCGTACAAGGTTCGCCTTGTACTCCTTTAAAATCACGCACCATTCGTACAAGGTTCGCCTTGTACTCCTTTAAAATCACACCCGGTTTCGTACAAGGTTCGCCTTGTACTCCTGATAACTCACGCCCGTTTTCGTACAAGGTTCGCCTTGTACTCCTGATAAATCACGCCCGGTTTCGTACAAGGTTCGCCTTGTACTCCTGATTGATCACGCCCGGTTTCGTACAAGGTTCGCCTTGTACTCCTGATAACTCACGCCCGTTTTCGTACAAGGTTCGCCTTGTACTCCTGATAAATCACACCAGGTTTCGTACAAGGTTCGCCTTGTACTCCTTTAAAATCACACCCGGTTTCGTACAAGGTTCGCCTTGTACTCCTGATAACTCACGCCCGGTTTCGT
>QNER01001276.1 GCA_003646175.1 Candidatus Parabeggiatoa sp. nov. 1 | reverse complement strand
TTCCGGTAAAAAGCCAAGAAAAGACAAGAAGCAGTGTCCATGTACGATTAAACTCGGTGGCAAAAAGCGTCAAGGGGATCGTCTGCTTAAAAAAGCCGGTTCAAAGCCAAAAGAAGACGAATGTGTTGATTTACAATTACACAGTGTTCGTTTTCTGGATGATTTGACGATTCATAAAGATATGGTGGGCCGTGCTGACCCAATTACCGGAGCCGAGTGGGAAAATTCTTCCATCAAACAGTTCAAAAACGAACCGGTTGGCTACGCGGGTGGTACCCAAATGAGAGTGGAAGTGAAGTTCAAACCGATACGACCACCAAAAGAGAAAACCGTGACGGGTGTCATCAAAGGCGTTACCACAGTCAAAAAGAAAGACGGTTCAAAAATCGACATAGAGCTGTTGATGAAACCCGGGGAAAAAGTCACTTTACCCAAAGGGTCTACTAGCTTGATTGGTCCTGTTGTCTTGAGAGCGAAGAACAATCAGAAGGATATCGATTGGGAAAAGATGACCCCGTTTTACGATAAAATGGAGATTGACTGGAAATTTGCACCCACAACAACGCCGAAAGATGCAGATTTTAAACGGGTGGATTCTAGCGAGCATAAGGTTTATGTGACCCTTGATAAGCCAGAGAATAAAGAAGGCGAGTTGTACCTAACGCTTTTACATTTAGCTACCTCAGTGCCAGGCGCAAAAACGAGGCCAGAAGCCGTTGAGAATACTTGGTCTCGGTTTGCAAACCCGACTGGAGAAGACGATCTGACTACTTGGGATAATCGCAAACTCTATTACTATGATAAAGGTAAGGGTATGGCTGACTGCATTGCTCATGGTGTGGGTAGTTTTTTAACCTCATCCGATGGTAATGGGGGTTGTAATGCTTTTGCGGAACTGTTTATGGAAGCTTTGCTGGTTAATGGAATTCCAGAGGACGCATTTAGGCGGATCAACATTCGTTTCCCAGATCATGATAAAGATGATATGGTTATGATGATAAATAATTGGGAAACCAAAAGTGGCAAGCCTCCCCGATTAAGTAATAGGCTCATTTTGGAGAGGATTTTTAGCAGTATGGTGCCAGTACCCGATGAAACGGATGATAACAATAATCCGGTGTATGGAGACTTTGTTAGTCTGCCCGGCATAGCTGGACAGAACACACGCACGCCCTCTGAAAAAGCTTTCCACAAGCATTGGATTGTCAAAGTTCTTTTTGATAAATTCCAACAGAAACCATACTACGATCCTTCTTATGGTAAAACTTATACGAAGGATGATTTTGTGGAGAATACGTTATATGGGTTTGCTAAGCATCTGAGCGAAGATATGCTGGGGGTTTACCGTTACCAAAGAAAGATTCCCTCTGGCAACCCTATTCTTTTTATAGAGTCTCGATTTTCGGCACCTATTCCTCATGGCGATGCGGATTAAAATATCTATCTGTCTCCCCCTGTTTTCATTACCTACAAGTTGAAGATACAAAGTCCTCCCCAAAGGTTGGGGGGACTAAAAGTTTGACGGATTCTTGGTTTTTCCTTATTACCATTCCTAGGAGTCTGTCTGACTTAATCACTAAGTCATTGTTTTTACAATAAATTCCATTTAGGGCTCATTTTATAAATGATTGATAAATCAATCACTTAACTCAACAAGTCAGACAAACTCCTAGAAGAAGAAAAGAATATGAATCCCAACTATCCTATTCGAGTTTTAAACCATTTAGAAGAGCAGGCAACTATCCCGGTTGAACTTGATAAAACGAAACGAATTTATGATTTAGAAATTCGCCGACTGTCATTAGAAGTTTCTTTTGCGGATGAGATTTTGCCGGCATCTATTATTTCACTCTATCAGCCCCAAATGACGCTGTTTTGGTGGCGGTATAGTCCGTTGTCTGCAAAAGAACTAGATTTTAGCGAGATAACAAATAGGTATCTCAAAGATGAGAAACGTTTTCTTTACCTGACTGAAAACCAGATTGTTAGTTTTTTTTGGGGAAATAGTGCCCTTTGGATTAGAAAATCTCCAGCACGGTACAAAAGTATTGAAGAGGCCCACAACAAAGTGCTTTTGATACTTGAACAAAATCTTGAAGGACTTGAACAGTGTCATAACGAAAAATGGACAATGGTTCTTGCATTTGCCGACCTAACCGAGTATTTTTTCCGTTTGGAAGAAGAGGCATTTTCTGCTAGCCCTCGTTTTTTCGGAAAGATACTTAACGTCACGTATTTATCGAATGCCCAGTGGCAAATTGAGTTAGAGGGTACTTATCATAGAAAGGCCACATTAATTCTGAAAGATAGATACGAAAATGTGGAAGAACCATTACTTTTGACGGATGACTATTATCAAAATACTCGGGTATTAATGAGACGGAATTCCTATTACCTAGAAAGAGGATTAGCTATTCCAGATTATCACTATGAGTTGCTAGAAGTTTGGAAAGAGGGTGTCAAAAAAGACTAGGCTTCCGTCAACAGTCTGTTATGTGAATTTTCCAAATACCCGCAGATTGATTACCGACTGGTTATGATGGTCGTCACCGGTATTTTGTTGGAAAGTTTCATGCCGAGTTTTATGCCGGTGGTGAGTACCAATTTGGCCCAATTGGGTGTGAAGTTGGCCGCGAAGGGGGTCGCCCTTGCG
>QNER01001275.1 GCA_003646175.1 Candidatus Parabeggiatoa sp. nov. 1 | reverse complement strand
GAATGAGTTTCAGATAACCCCGACTATTTGTTATGACTTGCGTTTTGCTAACTTATTCTGGCAAACCGGCCCACAGACGGATATATTTGTTGTGATGGCCAATTGGCCGGCAAGTCGATTAGCGCAATGGCAAATTTTGTTAAAAGCCAGAGCGATAGAAAACCAATGTTTTGTGATTGGCGTTAATCGCGTCGGTGCGGATCCCAATGTGACTTATGCCGGCGGTAGTGGCGTGTTTGCTCCGACAGGCGAAACGTTGTTGGAACCAGCGCCAAAAGAAGGGATTTTTGCGGTTGAATTGTCTAAACAACTTGTTTTAGAGACGAGAAGCCATTTTCCTTTTTTGAAGGATAGAAGGGTTGACTTATAAACTACAAGGATTATTTATAAAAAAGGATTGGCTTGACAAGCTGATTGGAGCAATCGACTTGTTTCTGATTCCCACGCCAACGGCGTGAGCCATCAGGAGTACAAGGCGAACCTTGTACGAGTGGGCAGCGTGGTGATTACGTTTTTTATCGTTCCCACGCGCTGGCACATGGCCATTAACTTAAGCTAATGTATGAACGATGATAAATTCAACTCATTGGTGCTTAATCGTACCAAGTTCGCTTGAAACGAATGAGAAACCACGCGGGCTATCGCACCAGGTTCGCCTGAAACGAATGAGAAACTACGCGGCCCTATCATACCAGGTTGGTAACGTTTTTCATTGTAGCATAAGCCATATCATCAAAATTTATCGTCGCCACAAAAAAAATCCGATTTCTTGAAGAAATAGGATTTTTTAACCAACATCACAGAAATCCGATTTTTCCCAAAAATCGGATTTCTTTAACATTAAGGCGACAATGTAATATTATCCACTCGCCCATGACTACGAACTTGGATGCTTTGAACCGGTTGCAGCGTCAACCCACTGATAACCGCAAAAAGGCCCAAATCGAGTCGGGGGAAAGCATCCAAAGGGTCAAAGGCTCTATTGTCCGCCTCTGACCGGCCACACGTAGAGCGCGTTCATCGTCTTGCCGCCGTTGGAAACAAAGCCGTCGCTGAGGTCCACGTCCCATGCGCGGTCTGAGTAGTTCGCCTGAGTGCTGGACGACCAATACCAACTGGACCGCACGCCCGATAACGGACTGGGTGGTGAAACCATAAATTCTTTATTATCATTCGTGAGTAGTGAAACCAACTCAGATAACGATGGCAAACGCCAGTCGGTGTAGGTGCCAGTATAATTGGCACAGGCAGGGTTAGCAGCATTTATAAGTGTAACAACTTCAGTACTGGCATCTACAGCATCCCATGCTCGTTGCCCAACACAACCTGCATCCTTTAACCACATCAAACAACTACGGTTATCGGTCACCGTACCGTTACCGTTGTCGGTGAATCTATCACCAGCTGCTGTGGGAATACATGTCGGCTGACTGTCCATCACGGCATCGGCCTTGTCATACACTTCCGTCAATGTTTTCCCTGTTGAGCCGGGGCCACTGGTTGGCTCAGTAAAATCGCTTGGTACTGAGGCTTCTGTCCCATTAAGACGGTTATAAATATCCTCCAATGTGTACATCCCACTCCCAGCATCCGTCGGGCCGCTAGAAGGGTCCAAATCACCGGCCAATATCGCTGGCGAAGTGAGTATCACAGCACTTAATAGATAACGCTTTTTCATCAAGACAATCTCCTTAAAAAAAGTATAGCTAATTAACGAAATAAACGAATTAACGAGTACAGCGAATAAACGAATTTTTTGCGAGGTTTTTTTTGCAACAGCGTCCAAAACGTTTTCTATAGTATGGTGGGCAACACGTTGCCCACCCTACATTAACTAAAAAGTACAACGAATAAACGAGTACAGCAAATGAATATTATTAAGGCGACAATGTAATATTATCCACTCGCCCATTACCACGAACAATAATCGATTGCACCTTTTGCAGCGTCAACCCACTGATAGCACTAACAAAAGCTGCCAAATTACCACTCAGGGTATGCCATTCCTCATCATGCAGTGCCGCATCCAAACCACATTCAATGTAAGGCGCATCATCAGTGCAAGCCGCAGTGTGCTCATCACGGCTATTTAACTGAATAATGCGGTGCCCTGCATTGGTTTTGACCCAAATCTCAAGCTCAAAGGCCTGAGCAAACTTCACATCTATGCTCATATTGAAATTGGTGCTGTTGAGCGATGTCATTTATTGATTTGAATCAATCCCATTCAACGACCCCAGTGTGCAAAGTTGCGTTGCACTGATTTTTACCAACCATAACCATGAAAAACGTAATTGGATAAAAAGGCAATATTTGGAAGGGCTCCGCCCCAACTATCGTCATCAATTATTGGCGGTTCGTCACCATAATAGATAACAATACCCATTGCTTCAGCCACACCATTTTCATCAATCAACTCAACTTCAATGCCAATGAACTGGTTGGCTGTAATTTGCACACTGTGCGTATATTCAGCACTTGAGTCACTAGGCGGCAACCATTCTATGCTATCAAATTGACTGGGCCAAGTTTGGTTGTTGCTGACGGTAAGATGTTGATCTACCTGCATGATTGCTATTATGGCTAACCAAAATGCTTCTTTGAGCCGGGCTTCATTGGCAGCGCGTGGGTAGATTTCGGCTACCGGGGTACCG
>QNER01001274.1 GCA_003646175.1 Candidatus Parabeggiatoa sp. nov. 1 | reverse complement strand
GTGGTAAAGCGTCAGTTCTTTGTAGGGTGGGCAACGTTTTTTTGTTGCCCACCAAACAAAATACGATTTGTTAAAACGGATGCTATCCCTTCTTAGGGATAGTATCCGTTAATTTTGACAAAAACGGATACTATCCCTAGGAAGGGATAGCATCCGTCATTTTTTTGGAGCCTCTAATGAAACTATCAGATATCCATATTTTAGAAAAAATAGCGGCGGGGAAAATTATTATTAGTCCTCGTGTGCCAGATGAACAGATCGGTTCGTTTTCAATTGATCTCAGACTTGGAAACCATTTTAGGATATTTAAGCATACTGAATGTCCGCCCTTTATTGATCTGGGAACGCCCAACAGCGTTTTTACAATGTGTGATCAATTTATGGAAGATGTCTTGGTGAAGGATGATAAGGCTTTCTATTTACATCCCGGGGAATTAGCGTTAGGCATTACTGTAGAACGGCTGACTTTACCCAACGATATTGCCGGTTGGTTAGATGGGCGTAGCAGTTTGGCACGATTAGGCCTGATGGTTCATGTAACGGCACACACGATTGATCCGGGGTGGGATGGGCAGATTACGCTGGAATTTGCCAATATTGGTAAACTGCCATTAGCACTTCGGCCCGGAATGCGTATCTGTGCCGTCAGTTTTGAACCTTTAAGTGGGCCGACTAGCAAACCGTATTTAGAAAAAAATGGGGCTAAATACCGAGGGCAGGAAAGTCCGTTATCAAGTCAGATAGATAAAGATAGTTTGGCATGCCCAAACTAAAATAGACGCTTTTGCGTCGATTGGACTCCTGCCAAAATATTAACGTTGTTTCTGAACCCCCGGCAATATTTCATTAAAGTTCCTAAATAGGGCTTTGTAATTATTTTTATCCCTATAGGCTTTTTTCTGAAAGGCATCTGGTATTTCCTTGAGTTCAATCACGTCAGCCCAGCCCTGTTTGAGTGGATAAGCATAATAAGGATATTCGGTGGGCACATTTTGCACCAGAATGATGTTTATCCGCTTTCCTAACTTGCGTGCCGTATAGAGGCGGTGCATTCCATCATTGATTAACCTTATCTTTTTGCCATCGGGTTCTACGGATTCTTCAATAATGGGGGAAATCAACGGAATTGGGCCTTCTTCTTCACCGGTTTCGGGTTGTTCTCTCCAAAACAGTATGCCACCCTTAAGTGCAAAAATATCAATGCCTTGCGGTAAAAAAGCGTTGTACAGCATTTCAATGGTGTGGAAATCCGATTCCAACACATACCGTTGGGTGGGTGCCAGAGAATTGGGATCAACTTGTTCTTGTACCGCAAGGGTCGCATTGGCGTAAATGTATGGTTGTCCATGCCCCATCAGCCGCGTTTGTTTCAAACGGGCTAATAGGGTGTGTTCGGGTATTTTTTCGTATCTGAGGATTTTCATAATGGGTTTGTGGGTAATACTGAGTGACTTAATTGACAGAATCCGAAAAAAACGGCAATTTTACGATCAAACTCGTTTGAAGTCAAAATATGGCGAGGTGTTACGGTTGCAATTGATTAGAAGTGTAGGGTGGGTAACGTCTTTTTGTTGCCCACCTTCTTTCCTGATTTAACGGATTTATTTTTTAAGCCAAAGAAGTGTAGGTGGACCACAAAAAGACGTTGCCTGCCCCCTACGAACTTTGCGTGATATAAAATTTAAATGATTACCTATTACCATTATTTCGTGCAAGGTGCGCCTGGAACGAATGCTACTTAGGATTTTAACAAATATTCTTTTTTGGCGATTTCTCGTCCAAGGTAAAGGGCGTGAGAAATTTCGGATATGGCACAATCTCGCGCCAGTTGTTGTTCTATGGCTTCGGCGCTTTTGCCGCGATATTCTGCAATACAGGTGCCTTCGTAGTTGTGTTGAACCACAATTTCTTGGTTGTCGTTATCCACCGTGACGGCGAAGTTACCATTGTAATCGTACCTTGGTTCACGTTTGCCAGTTTGCGGATTAATCATGTCGTCGGTTGGTTTTTTATCAGCAACCGCCTTAGCGCGAGCAAGCGCGTCAATGTTAAGGCTAATGGAGTGGCTAAACACGGTCATCGCGCCCGGCGGGATAGCAAGATGATCGGCGACATAGCGTTGGATTGCGATCAATCCATAGACATTTTCTAGCCAAGCATCCATCGCATTATGCGTTCTGAAAGTGGCCGTCAGCGTTAGTTTATCCTCAAAATGGCGAAAAAACAGGGACACGAAACAGGGACAGCCATGTCCTTCGGGTAAATCTCGATTGTTATCCCATAGTGATATGTACGCATGGCGTGATTCAATATCCGCTGTGAGTCGCTGGATAACTATTGCCAGCGAGTCAACGACGTTGCCATTATGGTAAAAATAGCCGCGCATACGATTGCCATAAGTATATGTCTGTTCAGACAATTTTGGTTCGAGCATACGTTGCTGATAGGTTTTGAAATGTTGTAGAGAAAAACCATATTGACTCAGAGACGTTTCTGGCTCTTCTGTTGGCTGTTCAATAATAACTTTGAGATTTTGAAGTTCAATCCGTTCACCTTTTTTGAGTTTGTGGTGATAACCAAAACGCACTAAACGAAAAATTAATTCTTGCCACGCGGCAAGGGGGGTTGTCCTTAAGATAGTGTGATTGCGTGGCTC
>QNER01001273.1 GCA_003646175.1 Candidatus Parabeggiatoa sp. nov. 1 | reverse complement strand
TTATTACATTATAAACTCTATTGTCATTCTAAATGGCTTGTTAATTAGAGTTTATACCGATTTAACATAACTCATTGATTTAATTGAAATTTGCATTGACAAAAATATCATAAAATCAAGCACCTAAAATTAAATTGATATAGCATCTATTGATTTTGTGGCCAGTTGGTTCGGTGCATTTTAGGGTATATATTAATTAGAGAGGAGCGTGAAAATAATATTCGACGCAAAAACTGGAGTAAAGAACCCATATATAAAAAAAGTTTTATGAATCACATTGGGATTGATTACTAAAGTTTTTATGTAAAAATAATACGTGATAAAGACCATCAATTTATAACTTATTGTTTCATAATATAATTATAAAAAATTATTAGGTATATTTTCCTTAAATCAATAAGTTACATCAGACTTTGACGAGACCCTGACTCCCTTATCTGAAATATTGTCAAATGATTTTTTTTATAACACAATGCCTTAAACAAAGATTATTTTAGTTAACGTTCAATTTTTGCGAATAAGCCAACTCGGCAATGCCACAGTTGAATGAGGGCGTAGAGGATAAATCGCGCTGTCAGAACAGACGGTACGGGGTAATGTGACAATTGATCTGTTTGCATTCCTTTATGGTTTAGATGGGTTTTACCGCTATGGTCATAGTTTTGGCTATCTATGCACTTGGTCAGGTGTCGGGAACGTCGGGCTGCGTTTACAAACCCGTCCGCAATGTTTCAGGGTGAAGGCTCCCAACCCGAAATTTTCGTTTTTGGATTGCTCCCATGCTCCCGTGCGGTAACCAAAATAACGAGCTATAGATGTTTCGATAATAGCTTCACGGATACTATCCCTTTTTGGGATGGTATCCGTCACGGTTTGTGAAATTTTCTGACAAACGAGAGGCCTGTTTGACGTTAATATCAAAATATCAATCATTTATAAAAAGTGGAACGTAGGGTTACCCTAATACAACTAACATTTATGATGTATTAATATCAATGGTTCGGATACTTTTTTGTGCGTGAAATTTCGTTCAAAAAAGGCTTGATTTTTATAATACCTTCGCCAAAAGTTGAGTATTAAATAAGGTTCATTCAACTCATTGAAAATAAATGAAACTTAAAATTTTAATCGAATTGAGCTTTAAAGCGATAGGCGGTGAGAAATGGGGGAATTCATTATAATAACCCGGTTAAATTGACAATAAATGGCGAAGTATTGTTTTCGAAAGACTAATTAAAAATGCAATTTAGTCTAAAGGCTAACCTGATTTAATTCATTAAAAGAAAAATAAGCACGATTAAAGCCCTGTCAGCAGGTGCTAAAAAAACTGTCCAAAGCATTGAATATATACAGGTTGTTTAAAAAAACATTGGAGGCGAGAGTGAAGCATTACAAATGGTTGCAACTGGGTATATTACTTATGTCTTTGTGGGCTGCCCCGTTGAACTCTACAAGGTTGCCAACCATACACGAATACCAAATTAAGGCGGTTTATTTGTACAATTTTGCGAATTTTATCAGATGGCCTCGCAACGCATTTAAAAGTCGTCGTGCGCCCTTTCAGATTTGTATCTTAGGTGATGATCCGTTTCGGAGTCAACTGGATATCGTGGTAGAAAATGAAAAAATCAGAGGACGTGCTGTCAAAATACAACGTATCCACTATGTTGAAGAAAGTGGCTCTTGTCAAATGGTGTTTGTGAGCAAATCAAAACGAAGATACCGGGCACATATCTTTGCATACCTCAGGCAACGTTCCGTTCTGACCGTCAGTGATATGAAGAATTTTGTCATCAAAGGTGGCATGGTTCAATTTTATAATCGGGGTAACAAAATACGCTTTCTTATTGCCCCCCAAACGGTAAAGGGGGTCGGCCTCAAAGCCAGTTCACGCTTATTGCAAATTGCCAAAATTGTTCGTCGTTGAAAAGAAGGTGCTGGAGGTGGTTCAGATTATTGATTTAGGGAATACCAAATAAATAATTCTCCCAAACGAGAACGAAATTCATATAGTAATCCAGTAGGTTTGGCTAATTTTGGAGGCATTGGCACAGGACCAAACTTTTCTGGACACCTATAAGCTCAAGTTATGGTCCTCCAGAAAAGTTTTGTCCGTCGTTTTTGGTAATTGGTAATGGGTAATCAGATCGGTTGAAAATAACAAAAACAGTCTTTTTAATTTAAACTATTTTGCCAAGAGCGTCGAGTACAATGGGTTTCTTAAATGCTTGGTCGATACCTGTTACTTCAAATCTATTATTTCAAAAACATCACAATAAATTAATATACCCACATCTATCACAAAACGGAGAGAGGTTTGGTAAATTTTTTCCGTTTTGCCAGTACGTTATTTTTTTGGAAGTCCTTCAAACCTATTACCTATTACTCGATGTTCTAGTTTTTAGTAAAAACGGGGGCTTTAAGCTTTGTGGTGGACGGCTCTATCAGACTAAGTGATTGTTTTTACTCAATAAAACTAATACACTTTTTTTTAATACTATTGTAGAAAGCCTTATAAATCAGTATGTTAAAAACAACTAGTACAGCAATCACTAAGTTCGCATAAGACTTTTTTAGATTGCTTTGCCCCTGAAAGGGGCTGACATACCAGCCTAGGGCAACGCCCTAGGATTTATGGGTTTAGAATTTCAGCCCT
>QNER01001272.1 GCA_003646175.1 Candidatus Parabeggiatoa sp. nov. 1 | reverse complement strand
ATTATTTTTCTTTACGGCGTTCACAGAGTACCACAGAGTTACACAGAGTCTAAAATTTATTTTTTATTTTTCTCTGTGAAACGCCATGTAACTCCGTGCCTCTGGTTCTAACGTTTTCTGTTGATAACAAATCAAATGTAGCCACCCAAGTCTTTTTTTTGCCCACCATTAATTACTAAGATAGTGTGTGGCTTTAATTCATTGATAAGTGTTTGAATTTTAATAATATCGATGGGACACCTTATTCACGGGTTATCCTTACCTATTACCTATTACCCCTTATCAAGACTCTCCTCAAAATCCGTTACAATCAAAAAATTTCTCTATCAACAAAATAATTTTTTGTGTATTATATACCATCATTTTTGTTCGGGAATTGAGAACGAAAAATCCCCGTTTTTGTAAAACAGGAACTCCTCCTTTCCGTAAAGGGGCCGGGAGATTTTTTCCCCAACTTAACTTCCTTAACTTTTTGAAGTTGAATTTCTTGCAATAAGAAGTGGCAACTCTTTTGAAACCTATCAACCAGGGGCGTTGCCCTGGCTCTATTAATATCGCCCCTTCAGGGCTCGTTATTGGCGTTTTTGCGCCCTTCAGTGCCATATTAATAAAGCCAGTGTAACTACCTGGTTAATAGGTTAATAGGGGCAACCCAACGCCAAAAACTTGAACATCGAGTGCAAGATCTTTTAAGCGCAAAAATTTGTATCAAATTTGTGTCTATTTCTAAGGAGCCAATATGCACTACTTAAATCACAAATTCAGGGTGCTATTATTAAGTACCTTTTTTGTGGGATTATCTTGGAGTTTGAATGGATGGGCTGAGGGTGACATCCAATGCAAAGGCGGCAATAAAGTGTGTCGGATCGTGGAAACGAGCCTACCACTGCGAGCCTTACCGCGGCCGTTTTCAAAACTGTACACTGAGCCCAGTACCTCTTCCAATGTGATCACGTCCAACTTCAAGGCCTTTTGGCCTGTCTATGTCTTTGAAAGAAAGGATGTAGATTTGTCCGAGCCGGCCTCCCCCAAAGGCTGGTATAAAATCGGTACCATGGTAAACGATCCATGGGCTTGGATGGAAGCCAAGGATATTTTGGAATGGAAACAAGCCCTTGTGGTGTCATACACGCACCCCGGTACCGGTGATGAACGTCGTAACTCAGTGTTGATGTTCAACAGCAAAGAGGCTTTGAATGATTTGGTTGAGGCGGATGATCGTGAACAGCAAGCCCAAGCTATTTACGATGGTCTAAGCGCCAAACAACCCAAAGTGCCTGACGAGCTGGTTAGCCGTGAACCAGCGCGGTTTGTGAACATCGAAGAAAAATTTTATGTGTTGCCGGTGATTGACTTTGAAGCGGTGGATTTGTTCTTGGATGAGACGCGCTACCTCCAAATTGCGGCTGCTATCCCCAAGAGCCGCGCCGATGAGGTTAACCCAGACACGCTGGGAAGCGAATCCTTTCTGGAGCAGGCCACACAAACCGAAACCGTTGAAGGAACGGAAGTCAGTACCCTTGGCTTTGACATTAAATTTGTCATGGATATGACCGGCAGTATGGGGCCCTTTATTGAACGCACCAAGCAAGCCATTGCCCAAGTTGCCGGTGTGCTTTCCATGAAAAATATGGATGCCCAAGTCCGCTACGGTTTGGTAGGCTATCGTGATGACATCAAAAAAGTGCCGAGTCTAGAATTTACGGTCAAAAATTTCACTGAACAATTGGTGGATGACAAAGCATTTAAAAATGTGATTGCCACAGCACGCCCAGCACAGGTTGGCAGTGCCGACTATCAGGAAGAAGTCTTTGCAGGCGTGAAAGAAGGCCTCACCACGGCTTGGAATGAGAATACTATCAAATTCATTATTTTGGTAGGTGATGCCAGTTCCCATGAAGTGAGTCATCCACAAAATACCAGTGGTTTGAATGCCCAAGAAGTCCGTGAGTTAGCCAATGCTAATAAAGTCTCTATCATTGCTATCCACTTGAAAGATCCACAAGCCACTTCGGATCATGGCTTGGCAGAAACCCAATTCACGCAACTGGCCACCAATCAGGGCAGTGAAACGCCGGCTTATATAGATGTCGCCGCTCATAACCATGATGATTTTGAAAAGGCGGTAAAAACGGTGGCCGAAACCTTATCGGTGATGATAAGTGAAGTGCGTCAAGGCAACATCCAACAGGTTCATACGGCCCCGGATGCGAATGCCATCGCTGAAGCTCAAGACGTAGGCGATAAAGCCAGCAAAATTGCCCAAGCGGTTGCAGCCGCGGCTTTAGTTGATTACCTTGGCAAAGAAGCCACGCCACCCAGAGACGTTACCGCGTGGGTGATGGATCGTGATTTACTTGATCCTGATGTGCGTGCCCTCAATGTTCGCGTTTTGTTATCAAGAAGTGATCTCAGTGACTTGATTCAAGCCTTAGAAATGGTGCAAAAGGCGATGAAGCGTGGGATAGCGACCCAAATGGAATTTTTTACCGCACTACAAGGTGTAGTAGCGTCAACAAGCCAAGGCCAAGATATTACGTTCAAAGGGGCACAAAGGCTCGCGGATGCTGGGTTGTTGCCCAGTTGGATTGAGAGTTTACCGTACAAGAGCGAAATCTTGGAAATGAGTGATGAGCGGTTTGAATCACTGTCGGCTGAT
>QNER01001271.1 GCA_003646175.1 Candidatus Parabeggiatoa sp. nov. 1 | reverse complement strand
TGTGGTTGCAACCAAGGGGGGGCAAGCGGTTCCCAATGTGCCCATTGTTGTGACAACGGATGACGGAGAAGCCGTCGTTGATCTGTCAGATAATCAGACCAATGAACAGGGACTGCCGGTGACTGATGAAAAGGGCTATTTTAAAATCAAGGTGACTTCTTCTAAACTAAAAAGTTACTTTGTCAATATCCTGGCAAAGGATACCAGTGTTGCGGCACCACCCCAGCAAATTAACTTTACCCAGCAAATAAACCCTATACCAACAACTGTTGAATTGATCGTAAAAAATGCACCGCAACCGGCAGATGGTGTATCGGAAATCACCTTGGTTGTTATTGCCAAAGATGCCACAGACGCAACCATTCATGAGGTTGATGTTCAGTTAATTCCAGAGTCTGATCAGATTACGATTACCCAAACCACCGGTAAAACGGATGCGCTGGGTGAGTTTCGCACCACAGTGATAACGGCAACGGATATGACAAACACCTTAATAGCCCCCTTAGTGGTTAATGTGACCCCGGTGGTGGTGGGAGGCATTAAGGGGGAACCAACCCCAGTCATGTTTACGCCAGTTGCTGTGCCCATACCGGCAACTTTGAACCTCAGCGTGACTAATAATAACGCGGCAGTAGGCGAAGAAGCGACAATTACGGTGGTGGCTTGGGATGACAATGGTTCACCTATGGAAGCGGTTACCGTGAGATTGTCAATCGCGCCTGGTGATGAGGCACCTAATGTGACAGGGTCTGCTATCTTTGGTTCAAACGGATTTCAAGGTGAAACGGCCGAAAACACCGGCGTGTTTGAAACCACCCTCAAAAACACTCAGGCTGGTACGGTTAAAGTGACCCCGGCAGCGTTAGGCATAGATGGTGCCCCTATCTTAAACTTAAACCATAATTCGGTAGATGTGACCTTTCGAGGAGATGAGGGGGGTGGTGATGTAAAAGAAATCGAGAACCTTCGCTTAATAGCAGATAGCTCGACTCTGGACTCAGAAGGTAAAGAGGAAGGCGTGACTATTACTGCTATCGCCAAGGATAAAAAAAATAACTTGGTGGAAGGTGCCCAAATCAGTTTTCAGTCTGATTCTGGAGAACTTCAGATTGCCTCAGGCACAACAGACGTATCCGGGCGTGCCCAAGCACTTTTAACGACTAAAGGTGATGCTGATAATCGTACAATTACAGTAACAGCAACGGTACCCACTACACTTGGGAAAGACAAAGAGGCCAGTATTTCCATTGATGTCGTCGGCACGGAAATTACGATATCCGGCCCCAAGTCGGTTATTCAAAACGCGGAAGGAACCTTTACCATTTCCCTGAGAAATTCAAAAGGAGATGGCATCGCAGGGCAAAAACTCTCTATCAAGTCTGAACTGGGGAATCTTCTCAATAATTATTCTTCAGAGATAGAAATTGACACGAATATCAATGGTCAAGTTGAAGTGACCCTGTTGGCCAGTAATGCGGGAGATGAGATTATCAGAGCGAGCAAGCTGGGTGTACCGGACATTAGGGAAAGTACCCATGTGGTGACGATTTCTGATGAAACGTTAACAGTCACGCCGGTACCTCTGCCTTCCCCAGACGAAGAACGCTGCACTTCAATAGGTGAGAGCGAGGATATTAATAACAATCGTGTCCTTGATGTTGGTGAAGATCTTGATGGTGATGGTGCACTGGATTTGGGTTGTGAAATACCGCTCAACAAAGAACAAACTTTTGAAGTGGAATGGTTCCAAGCGGGAAATGCAGTATTTGAGGATATAAGAATTTCTACCAGTCGTGGCACTTTAATCAGTTCTGATAGTATCAATATGCTTCCCCCCAATAAACCGGCTCAATTCATCATCCAATCGGATAATGCCGGAACAGCCATAGTCATAGTTCGCGGTGATAGGGGAGGTTCACCTGCACCGAGCTTGCAATTTAATGTGAAATTTGTCGCAACCGAAGCCAATTCTATGACTGTTCAAGCTACGCCGGCTGTGATTGGTGTTAATCCGGTGGGTACGGATGCTGAACAAAGCGAAATTTTGGCGGTGGTGCGTGATCCTGAAAATAATTTGGTTTTCGGCAAACGGGTGAATTTCACTTTAGAAGATATCACTGGGGGACGGCTTACGGAAGGCACTGTGTTTACCGATGATTTTGGGCGAGCGAGTACAGTATATATTGCCGGCCCCACTTCCAGTGCTGCAAATGGTGTGACGATAAACGCCACTGTTGCTGATACCCCGGCTGTTTCGAGTTCGGTAGATTTAACTGTCGCTCAAAGAGACTTGTTTGTGAAGCTTGGCTCAGGCAACAAATTGACTCCAGATGCGGGAATTAGATATAAAGTGTTTCATACCGTCTTAGTCACAGACTCTAATGGTACCCCAGTCAATGATGCAGAAGTCATATTGAGCGTTTATCCTTTGGTTTACCTCAAATACAACTATGATACCGGGGAGGCGTTTGAATGCCCCAATGAAGATATCAACCGCAATGGTTTATTAGATGGTGAAGAAAAGGATTGTCCACCTGGGAGTCCCGTAGCCAAAACGAAGACAGAAGACATAAATTGTAATGGCAGACTTGAGCCTGGTAATGTTATCACCGTGGATAATTTAACACTCATAACGGGGCAAGTTAACCCGCCTAATACAAGT
>QNER01001270.1 GCA_003646175.1 Candidatus Parabeggiatoa sp. nov. 1 | reverse complement strand
TGGTTCTAATTTTACCTATGCTCAATCTTACCCGAATACGGTTTTTGAGCGCAGTGGTAGGGGGCCGAATAGGCGCATTGTCCGCCACGGTTCCAATTTTACCCAGGCTCAATCTTACCCGAACACGGTTTTTGAGCGCAGTGGTAGGGGGGCCGAATAGGCGCATTGTCCGCCACGGTCCCAATTTTACCCAGGCTCAATCTTACCCGAATACGGTTTTTGAGCGCAGTGGTAGGGGGCCGAATGGGCGCATTGTCCGCCACGGCCCCAATTTTACCCATGCTCAATCTTACCCGAACACGGTTTTTGAGCGCAGTGGTAGGGGGCCGAATAGGCGCATTGTCCGCCACGGTCCCAATTTTACCCATGCTCAATCTTATCTGAACACTGTTTTTGAGCGCAGTAGGGGGGCCAATAGGCGCATTGTCCGCCACGGTCCCAATTTTACCCATGCTCAATCTTACCCGAACACTGCTTTTGAGCGCAGTAGGGGGGGCCGAATGGGCGCATTGTCTGTTATGGTTCTAATTTTACCCATGCTCAATCTTACCCGAATACTGTTTTTGAGCGCAGTGGTAGGGGGGCCGAATAGGCACATTGTCTGCCACGGTCCCAATTTTAATGATAGGTAACTCCAAATGTAACATACCAGAAAACATACTCAAATCACTTTTATCAACCCTTTCCGGGTTGAATATGAATAGCCCCAGGTGCAACCTGGGGAAAAAATGGAACCCCTGCTGGTACATTATTATTTGGGAGTTACCATACCCATGCTCAATTTTACCCGAACACTGTTTTTGAGCGCAGTAGGGGGGCCGAATGGGCGCATTGTCTGCCACGGCCCCAATTTTAATGGTACCCATGTTCAATCTAATTAATAGAAAAAACCGCGGGACTTTTATAGTCACGCGGCAAATTGTTGGGACAAAGCCAAAACCTTATCGATTTGCCTTGAGCTTTGCGGTTTTGTCCCGAATTTTCTGGACAACTATCTATATAGCCAGAAAGAAAACCCCAAGAACACCAAACCTCGAAGAACACTGTTTTTGAACGCAGTAGTAAGGGGGCAGAGGTGCATTGTCCACCACTGCCCTAATTTGAATGAGACTTATGCTCAATCGAATTAACAGTGAACCAAAATGCGGCGCAAACCGGGTTATGGTCCTTCGTTCCCATTTTACCGGCAAAAGAAATTGTTAAAGATAACTTATTGTTATTATTGGCAAAACTTAGCGGTTGTCCTGCCATCAGGACAAACCGGTTATCCCTTTAGTAGTTTTTGGGATCAGATCGATGTTATGCAACCCCTAATTTTTTTCGATCGCTTGTTGGAGGGAGTAAGGAAAGGGGGAAGGAAGAACTTATGAGTAAAGAAATCAGTTTTTAATTTGCCGATTCTCGATTCCCAGTTCTCGATTCTCGATTCCCAATTCTCGAAATTAAATTTATTTACGACGTTTTGACCAACGCTTTCGTGGCTTTTTCATTAGAGAAAGTAAATGTTCATAGTTTTTAGTACACATAATCCGATGCGGATGACTTGAGTCAAATGTTTCCTTCAAAATTTTTAGAGCGCGTTCATACATCAGCTGGGCGAAGGCATAGTCCTTTATAGATTTGTCAAATTCGGCGATATTTATTAAGACTAATAGCAACATCAGGGTGCTCCTCCCCAAGTGCATTTTCACGAATTGCCAATGCTTGTGCCAAGAGGGGCTGCACTTTGTCATCATCTCCCATGGCTTTGTACAAACCACCAAGATTATTGATGGTGGCTGAGATGTTTGGATGCTCGTCTTCGACTGCGTCATCCCAAATTTTCAATGCCCTTTCATACATAGACTTGGCGGTTTCATAGTCGCCTTGTGCTTCATACAAGCCGCCAAGATTATTGAGTGTCGCTGCAAGGTTGGCAGTTTCTTCGCCCAAAACATTTTCCCAAATGTCTAATGCCTGTTCATAGTACGGTTTCGCTTCCTCAAACAGCCTTTGTGCTTTATGTAAGCTGCCGAGATTGTTAAAACTGGTTGCCCGTTTTTGGTGCAATTTTTTTTTGGTAGTCCTAAACATGTAGTGATTTGACGGATGCTATCCCTTGCCGGGATAGTATCCGTTTGAATATGATCACGACTGGAACAGGACTACCCGGGCTGTGAATAAGGTTTTTCCCGAGGCTGAGTTTGCCAATTGGCAGCAATGTCAACGGTTACTACGTTGTGCTCAAACTAGCACCGAATGGATTCTAAAAAGGAATTTTACGTTTGAAAAAGCTGCCCATTTACTGAGCGAAACCGCAAGTTATTTGCATGAAAAAGGTCAATACGCGCAAGCCAGACCCTTTATGAACAGGCATTAGCCATTTGTGAGGAAATATTGGGTAAAGAACATCCAGAAGTCGCTTAAAATCTTAATGAACTCGCCAGTTTATATCATATCCAAGGCCGATATAAGCAAGCCAAGACACTTTATAACCGTGCATTAAATATTGTGGAAAAGGCCTTAAACAATGAAGCGGCTGATACTAAAAAATTGGGTAGTCCTGTTCCAGTCGTGATAATATTCAAACGGATACTATCCCGGCAAGGGATAGCATCCGTCAAATCACTACATGTTTAGGACTACCCACAGCCCGTACTGCTTGTTCAGCCCAGTTCCGTTG
>QNER01001269.1 GCA_003646175.1 Candidatus Parabeggiatoa sp. nov. 1 | reverse complement strand
CCATTAAGTTAAGGGCAACCACAAGGGATTGCCCCTACGAAACCTCGCGTCTTTAGGGACTTTCGATGTTTTCCAACCGGTTCGCCCAGGCTTAACTTAATGGCATTGAGTTTCACTCTACCCACCCTACGCTTGCTACGTTCGCTTTTGTCAATTGCATATTGGCTTAATGCAGTGTGTGAAATACCACATTTGAACCAGTTAAATCACTCAATTGAATGGCTAAAAAATCAGGATTTAAAATAAAATATGTTTATCAATCAATCTATTAAGTCTTAAGTTATATGTGGCATAAGTTTTGCATAATGGATGAGGTGTTACCAAGCCTATATCAGATCAGGACAGATAGAAAAACGGCAAGATATTTTATAACTTCACTGGAGAAAATGGATGAAACACAACGCCAAAGCTATACTCGCTGCTAGTTTATTAGTCTGTAGTACACAAGTTTTTGCTCATACCAGCTATCAGCCTAAAGATGTCAATGATAGCTACGATGGACGCACTTACCTGGCTGGCAAAACGGCTTACCTATCGCTGACTGTGCCACACGGTTGCAAAGGCGAAAACGATGAACGCTATACAACACATCATGTCGGTGTGGTATTGCCGACGATGGTATCGTTACCCGCAGAACAAGCGTATACCAAAGATCGTGAGGGAAATCTATACGGTGCCAATGCCATGATGACGATCAAGGTTGCGATTGACAACAACTGGAAGGTTGTCAGATCCTTACGTGGTGAAGTTGGCGAATATTATAGTCACGGTGCCAAAACGGATGATGTCAAAGCCATTCACTGGCTCAAGGGCGAGCTACCAGACGATATGTACGCAGAACTGAAATTTCGTGCGACGCTGCCGACTTTGACGGGTTGCGTCACCAAAATGCGTGTTTACACACCAGCGATTCAATACTGTGCTGGGGAGCATTATATGGTTTGGTATCCTAAAGCCACACCGAAATTTCCTGAAGAAACGATTTCCGAAGGTTATGCGCCTTACTTCGATGTTATCCGTGATCTGGAAGCGAATCCGCTGGATCAAGCTTGCGGCGAAGGCGAAGCTTTGGAGATTTCACCACCTGTAGACATGGTAGACTGGTATTTATCTCCGCGTGAAAAATATTGAGAAGTTAGAAATATTGATAAGTTTTAGCCTTGAAATAAATTTCAAGGCTAAAAGCGTTAGGAGGCTCAAACCGACTAAAAATTTATCACTCATGAGGCGAGTCACCTTTAGGTGACTTTAGCTGTCAATTTCTTCTATCAACTTTGATAGAGAATAAGTCACTTGTTTAAACACCGATTTTCACAACGCTTATAAGCGTCATATTTTTTCCTAATTTTCCGCATCTTTACATCAAACTCAATAGACAATGGATAAACCACCGATTGAAAGTGGAGTTTTAAAAAATCATGTTGTTTTCTCCATATTGACAGAAAATTTTTCTGATATCACAATACATTCGCCCAATAAAATCAATATAATAGGTTATTTTATTGATTCTATAAAATTAAAATACTTATGTTTTTTAAGCTTCCTACGAGCAGAGATATAAGTTTCTTTAATTTTAATCAACCGCACAATATATTCTTCATCATCCAACCGATTTGGATCGTTCACAATACCGCTTCTTTTATCAACTTTAACCCGATATTGATCAATCACCCACTCAAGGGCGGAACGATTGCCGAGCCGATAGTCAAAAGTTTCGGGCGGAATGCCGCCGAGGGTGAGGGAGTCGTTGTAAATGATTTGCCGCTTGTCGCGGGAGAATTTCATTTTTTCGACGCGCCAATTTAAGGGAATATCGGCTTTGTCCATTAATTTTAACGGATATTCTGGTTGTTGTTCATAATTGAGGTGCAAGTTGCTTAGTTTTTTCCCGGCGGTGACGAATTCCCAAAAGTTGGGTGCAAATGGAATACGAGGCAATTCTCTTTTGAGGTTCGCTGCATATTTTTCTCGATAAACGGGGTGGTGCAGTAATCCATAAACATTAGAACTTACGCATTGACAAATTAAAAGTTTTGTATTAACTATTAATATCAATAAGTTATGAATATTTTACCCATGGCTAAATTGATGAAAATTGCCCAAAAACAACTGACCCTAAATTTGTAAGTTCTTGTATTTAAAATGAATCATAAATATTTTCATCTATCAATGCGTAAGTCCTAAACATAATGAAAAATAGCCCATTTGGTGATTTGGTTGTCTTGGTAGTGGTTTTGATAATGGTTTAATGCCCAGTCGGTGAGGTTTTCTTGGCGATTAGTGCCGTCTTCATTGTAAGTGTAGAAGGGGAAGCACTGCGTTTTTTTCAATAAAATCCAAGCACGGAATAAGATTAACTGCTAAAGCATGAAATATCCTGAATATCCGCAGCGAACCAAATGCCATGTCGCAATTCAAATGAACGAATATTGCGCCATCCGTTCTGATGGGATGCTTACCATCACGATTCAGCGGATATTGTTCTACCAATTGTAAGTCACATTGACTGGCACAATGGCGTAAAAGATTGGCAAAAGCTGGTGCCACCACCCCTTCGGTACTGATTTTTAAATCAGATAGGGCAGCGATTTCTTGATAGAAATTTTTGATGATTTTGTGGGAGGGTTTTAAATTAAAGCGTGACATATTGTTTTCAATATGAAT
>QNER01001268.1 GCA_003646175.1 Candidatus Parabeggiatoa sp. nov. 1 | reverse complement strand
GGTTCGCCTTGGATTCCTGATAAACTTTTTTTGTGCAAGGTTCGCCTTGGATTCCTGATAATCTTTTTTCGTGCAAGGTTCGCCTGAAATGAATGATAAACTGTTTTCGTGCAAGGTTCGCCTTGGATTCCTGATAAAGTTTTTTCGTGCAAGGTTCGCCTGAAATGAATGATAATCTGCGATTGGGGATTATTCATGGCCGTTAAATGAAATGCGAAGGTCGTAGGAAAAAGGTGGGCAAACCAAAAGACGTGGGTGGCCTACAAAAAATTCATAATACCTGAAAATTTATGGTTCAGTTTCGCTATACTTTACCCACTTTACAATGAATAAAGGCGTTTTGAGATGAGCTTCGTTAATGAACTTGAAGATGAGGATATTGAGGATGAGGTAGCGGATATGGGATCGTTGTATCATGGTATGGCACAAGCTAATCTAACCGGTTTGCTCATTCATGAGGAAAGATTTGCGGTTATCACTGAACTCAGTTTGGATGCCAGTCAAATTGATTTAAGTCAATTTGGACTCAAAGTGAAAGATGAACTTAAACCGGATGTGTGTGTTTATATTGTGTTGCCTGAACATGAGCAAACCAAAACGGTAGAAAAAGCCGATACTGATATTGTAAAAGTTTCTAAAATGCCCGATTTAGCGATTGAAGTACTGTCACCCACCCAATCGGTAAATGCGCTTTTGAGGAAGTTTGATGCTTTTTTTGCGCTGGGCGTGAAATCGTGTTGGTTAGTGATGCTTGCTTTGGAGGAAGTCAGAGTCTTTTCCAAACCGCGTTCTTATAAAATCTTTGATGTCCAGCGTGATACCGAGGTGATTGACGAAATCATGGCTATTCGGCAACCTATCCAGAAGATTTTTAAGAGGAAGCTTTGTTTTTAATAACTGATTTACGCACATTGCTTCGACGATGTCACAGTTTGTGCAATAAAGCGGAAAGTTCCATACCATGATGATGTTTGGTGAAAGGGCTTGCGCAAGCCCCCTTCGCTACGGATTGCTCCTACAATATATAACTAAATGTAGGGGCAATCCTTTATGGTTGCCCTTCTGGACTCTCGAGCTAGCGTTGTGCGTCATAGAGTTTTTAAATGAAATGCGAAGGTCGTTTGCTATTCGCGATTTGAGATTTATTTATGGCCGTTAAATTGAAATGCGAAGGCTGCCGTTTGCCGTTTGCTATTCGCGATTTGAGATTTATTTATGGCCGTTAAAAAGGAAATGCGAAAGCTGCCGTTTGCTATTCGCGATTTGAAATTTCTTTGTGGCCGTTAAAATGAAATGCGAAGTTGTTGTTCGGTATTCGCGATTGTAAAATTGCCCATGGCCGTTAAATGAAAGGGGCAACCGCGAGGGATTGCCCATCTCGGAATCAATGCTATCCATTTTTTGGGAGAGTATCCGTTTGAACACCATCACGAAATCCCATCATTGACAATTCATAATTTCCGAATAAACGCTATCAATCCGCGCCAACCCTTCCTTTCCACCCTTCACCGGTTTCCCCTTCTTCAAGTGCCGTCAACCGCACATCACACAGAATCTGCAACAAAGCCGGCTTGCCGCCACTCTTTTCCAATATCCATTCTACATCAGTTTCGGCAAAAGGTTGCGGTGTATGTTTTAACAACTCGCGCGCTTCACTGTCCGTAAACGGGCCCAATTTTACGGTTTCGCCAATAATATTTAAAAAAGGCGAAGGTTGATTGTCACCCCACACAGGCATCACTTGAGTCGGAATTTACCATTGATTTGAGGATCCGTGACTAAAGCGCGTATCCCCCACCAGAATTGATAATTCAATTCTGGCGATTGCAAACCCACATCAATTCTAGCCATTAAAATCACAGTGGGTTTATGCAATTCGTTACGCATGACATGGGTGAAATTGAACAAATCAGATGGGCTAGGGAGGGTTAAAAATATAATGTAACAACTTTTCCTCTTCACACATCCCCGCCCCTTCAAAATTCACAAATACAAACTGATAGCCCGAAGGCTGCCAGTCATTACGTTGTCCATCACGTAACGGGGCGGCTGTGTGGATATTTTTAATATAGTGTAACAAAGACGTTTTACCACTGCGCCTTTCTCCATAGACTGCCACATTGTGCAAAGGTATATGTTTCCACCGCCCAAAAATCCGTTTCAATTCCTTTTCCCGTCCAAAAAATTGGTGGGGGTGGTTAATAGGAATATTAATAATGGGTACCAGCGGTGCATTTTCACCATTTTCGGCCGGCAAACATCCGGCTGCTACCAAAAAATCCCGACGCTCCACAGGGCTTAACTTGAGTAGCTCAGCACACTTTTTTATTTTTTCACACTTAATTTTTTCTACTTTTCCGGTACGCCAATTGTAAATGGTTGTCTTTGAAACCCTTAGTTCCTTAACTAAGCTTAGTGCCTTAGCTAAGCTTTCATCATTGAATCCTTCACACTGCATGTACTCGTTTAGTAAGTCTTTAAATTCCTTCATGTTAATTGCCCGTTAATCAAGTTGAACAATATTAAGCAATATTTAATTGTCAATTGAGCCATAATTGAATAAAATTGAGCTAATTTTTGGCTTTACTTCAGGTACTTGCTTGGTAAGGCAACTCCCAAATAATTAATATGACCCCGGGCAACCATAAAGGATTGCCCCTACAAGATTCG
>QNER01001267.1 GCA_003646175.1 Candidatus Parabeggiatoa sp. nov. 1 | reverse complement strand
GCCGTTGTTTGGTATTCGCGATTTGAAATTATTGCTGGCCGTTAAATAAAAGGGCAACCGCGAGGGATTGCCCCTCTGGACTCATTTTTAAGCGTTGTGCGTAACATCAGTAAATCATTAAAAAATAGGTACTTTTAACAACTAACCCACTCTGCTTATTTGAGCAAAATGCTAACCTTCAAAGTCGTGAAGTTATGTGCAAGGGCTGAAACCTTAAATTTTGAGTTGACAAAGCTTATCAATATCTTTATAAGGCGTTGTTTTTTGCGGGATGAGTTGCAAACTCCGTCCCGCAAAAAAACATCTCATTCTAGTGCAGGATCGCGCAAGGCCCCAGACCACTTCCAGCCAACAGCTTTTAACGCCAAAATTTTTGCGCGCAAAAATTTCTTTGTTACAGCAGTTGTCTAAAAGCTCAAGTACGTATCAGGGCACTGAAGGTTAGTCGGCTTTAGCCTTTTTCGCTTTTAGACAACGGCTTTAGCCGTTGGCGTTGGGGTGGTATCGAAACTTCCGCTTTACTGCACTAGCAAAGCCATAACTCCCCGAAGTCAGGAGTTGTGGTAGACTTTAAACTTGACTTCAACAACACTCTATAATAGGAGAACTTTATTAGTGACAAATAATCTCACTCTCAAAACGGCCATTAGAACCGCGCTGATGGGCAGCGCGTTACTGGCCGGTTCACCAACGGCGTTCGCGGGCGACAAAATTCCGCCACACGAACGCCAACCATTTTTTGGTGACTTGCACATTCACACCAAGTACTCCCTCGACAGCTATCTATACAACAATGCCAATGGTCCGGATGATGCTTATCAATTTGCCAAAGGAGATAAAACACTTACTATTGGTAATTCCGATGTCACTGTCAAGATCAGTAAACCGCTAGATTTCGCAGCGGTGACGGATCATGCAGAATCGATGGTTGAATACTTCCTTTGTGTGGATGAGCAAGGACGTGAAGTCAGTGATGTTTATGATTCAGAAGATTGTACTGCCCTTAGAAATCTGGATCAGGAGCTATTTACTGAAATCAATCTGGCAATGCAAGAAGAGGAACCAAAACGTAGCGAAGATATATGCCCTGTAGGTGAAGATGAAGATGCCAATGCGGCTTGTCTCAATGCTTCAATAACTATGTGGCAACGTTACCAAAGAATTGCAAATTTTCACAATCAATCGGATAACTTTACCGCCTTTATTGCCTATGAGCATTCACCCACTTTTGTCGCAGATGGCGCATTGCACCGTAACATCATTTTCCGGGGAACGGATGTGCCTGATAACGTACTCAGCGCTTACGATGTCTATACCCCCTCCAGTCTCTGGCAAACGTTAGAAGGCACCTGTACCGGTGAGTGCGAAGTACTGCTTATTCCCCACAATCCCAATATGTCAAAAGGGATGTTTTTTGCTAAGACAGAACCAAAGAAGGGTGAAAGCTACACGCAAGAAGACTATGAACGCCGTAGTCGATTGGAGCCACTGATTGAGATCCATCAAGCCAAGGGCAATTCTGAGTGTTTTTTTGGCGCAGGAACGACAGATGAATTCTGTCAATTTGAGTCGATAACACGCTCATGCGACGGTTTTGATGAAGTACCGGGCTCGGATAAAGTTAATTGTCTTGAAGACTCTTATGTACGTAATGGCCTGAAAAAAGGTCTGAAATTGGCGGGACATATAAAACTGAATGGCCTCAATCCGTTTAAATATGGCTTTATTGGCAGTACAGATACCCATAACGCGACCTCCGGTTTAACGGCTGAATTTCAGCGTGTGGGAAATACGGCTAAAACCGCAACCTCGGAAGATCGCCTTTTTGGATACGGCAGACTAGGCCGTTCCGGTCCCGTGAATTACAATCCGGGTGGGTTAGCCGGTGTTTGGGCTGAAAAAAACTCTCGTGCAGCTATCTTTGATGCACTTAAACGCAAAGAAGCCTTTGGCACGTCCGGTTCTCGTATCATCGTTCGGTTTTTCGCCGGCTTGGACTATCCAATTAACTTGGATAAATACCCGAGGGAAACCATGCTCCAAAAAGCTTATGAGAAAGGGACACCTATGGGAGGGGATATTGATGATCTGGATCTGCCGATAGATGGGGAAATTATTCCGTACAAATTTTTGGTTTGGGCGGCGAAAGACCCAAATAGTGCCAACTTACAACGCCTCCAAATCATCAAAGGGTGGGAAGATAGCAACGGTACTCACGAAAATGTCTACGATGTGGCTTGTTCAGACGGACTTGAGCCAGACAGTTGGACTCATCGTTGCCCCGATAATGGTGCTAAAGTGGACCTGAAGAGTTGCAATTATTCTGAGAATAAAGGCGCAACAGAACTCAAAACCACATGGATCGATCCTGATTTTGACCCATCGCACCGTGCTTTTTATTATGTCCGTGTTCTGGAAAATCCCACTTGCCGTTGGAGTACCTACGATGCAAAAGAACTTGGAACAGGACCGCTAGAACTAGCACCAACTATTCAAGAACGTGCTTGGAGTTCACCCATCTGGTACACACCAAGTACCACTACCAAGGAAATCATCAAAGAGCGCATTGTTGAGATAATTAAGAAAAAGGGCAAGAAAGCTATCTTTGACAAGGTCAAGAATCTGCTAAAGGCTAAAAAGCCTTTCCTCCAAGCACTCATTGAAAACCGG
>QNER01001266.1 GCA_003646175.1 Candidatus Parabeggiatoa sp. nov. 1 | reverse complement strand
TTCAATCCACTCATCGGGTTTAATCGTATTGCTGGTCTTAAAGGATTTTTCCAAACCAGCACTACCCATCCTAATTGTGGCAACCACTTTCGAGTCAGTCTGCGAGTGTAGCGTAACCGATTTGCACCAAGGTAGAAACTTGGGATAAGCGGCCACATCATTAGCCAAAGCAAACATGTCACGGGCGGTATAAGGCACTAAGGCCGTTTTATGGATACGGATCACGAAAATACACCTATGGCATTTAAGAACACTAAACCTACACCGAGTGGCGTGACATAACACAGTAGGAAATGCCAGACACGGTAACCCAAACTGTCAGGCGATGATTCTAATTCCTCCGTGACAATCTGTTTTTTCATTAACCATCCCACAAAAATGGCAATAAAGAGTCCACCTAGCGGTAGCATGATATTAGAAGTCAGATAATCAATCAGATCAAAGAAGGTCTTATCTACTGAAAACATGGACAATGGTTTAACATCGCTCCAAATATTAAATGAAAAAATCGTCAAAAATCCGACCAACCAAACCGCTACGCCACACCCTATTGCCGCTATTGGGCGTGTGAATTTGCCCGTTTCAACCAACCATGCCACCGCCGGTTCAAGCAATGAAATGGCCGAACTCCATGCGGCAAGTGCCAATAACACAAAAAATAATGTCCCCATAAAAGTGCCATAAGGCATCTGCCCAAATGCGATGGGTAAAGTTTCAAATACCAATCCGGGCCCGGCACCGGGCTCTAAACCGTTAGTGAAAACAATAGGGAAAATAATCAATCCGGCCAAAATAGCAACGAGGGTGTCAGCTATTACAACCGCTGTCGTTGTTTGAGCGATTGACGCATGTTTGGGTAAATAGGCCCCATAAACCATAATAGCACCCATGCCCAAACTCAAACTAAAAAAGGCTTGTCCCATTGCAGCCAAAACACCCGCGCCACTGAACTCATCGCCATTTGGGTAAAACAATTTATGGAAATCTATATTAAACATAAAATGTACACCATCCATAAATTTCGGGGTACTCATCGCATAGCCCACCAACACAAGCAAGACGATAAACAAAGCCGGCATCATCCACCGCACCGCCCGCTCCAATCCCCCTTGCACACCGCCGGCTACCATCGTAACAGTCACTATCATAAATAGGGTATGCCAAGCGAGTAGGCGTTCAGGATTGCCAGTTAACTCGTTAAATCGGGTGCTGACAAAATCAGTGACTTCTTTGGTGGTGGACAAATCGCCGACAGCCGCAAACATACCGGATGCCAAACGCGGGATATAAGCCAATGCCCAACCGGCAATGACACTGTAAAACGACAGTATCAAAAAACCCGCAATCACACCAGTCCAGCCCAATGCTTGCCACCATTGCGTGCGCCCGGCTTCTTTAGCGAGTATTTTCATGCTATTAATAGGGCTACTACGTCCCCGTTTCCCCAACATGACTTCGGCCATAATGACTGGCAAGCCAATCAAGGCAATGCACAATAAGTAAACAATCACAAAGGCCCCACCGCCATTTTCCCCTGCCAACCAAGGGAATTTCCAGATATTCCCCAATCCAACGGCCGAACCGGTTGCGGCAAGAATAAACGCTAGGCGCGATGACCATTCGCCATGTATAGACGTATTTTGTGTACCCATTCTGCTATCCTGGTTTATTTTGACAATTTATTTTAGCGCAATGTTCAACTTGTTATAACCCATTGAATTTATATAACTTTTAAATGGTGGCTGTGGCATAGCTTTACCGAGGGGCTTAAAAAATCAAATACTTATCAAAAAAAGTTGAACATCGCGTTACACTAGAAATCCAAACTAAAATTTGGATGCCGCCAGAAAATTTTGAGTGAAAAAAAATTTCCTCTCAACTCAATAACTATATAATATTTATTTACTATCAAGTAATCAATGGGTGGTAAACCACACAATTCTTGATGAACGCAAAAAAAAATCCTATTTTTTATTAAACTTAAGGCGATAGCGGGAAAATAATACACCCGTATATTTTTTGAAAAAACTTGGTTTATTGTAATAAAGTATGGGTATTTTATTTAGCCACAACCGCCTAAATAGGCAACTTTTGACAATGAATAATCAATCATTATAATTTTTCCTAATTCCTAATTCCCAATTATCCAAAATATATGCCAAAAATTACTTATAACGAAGATAATCAAGAACAGATTGTTGTCCAACAAAAAAAAGGGGGAACAATCTTAGAAGCCGCATTGCACAACAAGATTGAACATTATCATGTGTGTGGTGGTAAGGCACGTTGCACCACTTGCCGTATTTATGTGTTAAACGGCTGCGAAAACCTCGCACCACGCACTGAAGCCGAGATGAAAATTGCCCAGGATAAAAAATGGTCTGATAACATTCGGCTCGCCTGTCAGACTAAAGTCTTGGATGATGTCACCATCAAACGGTTAGTGGTGGATGATGTGGACGTGGATTTGGCGCGTTCAGAAGGAAATATAACCAAACCCGCCAATGAACGCTCATTGGCAGTGATGTTTTGTGATGTGGAAAACTTCACCCATTTTGCAGCCACGCACTTGCACAATCCTTATGATGTCATTCATTTACTGAATAGATATTATAAAGAGATTGGTGAACCGATTGTCTCCAATCGGGGTTATATTGACAAATATTTGGGG
>QNER01001265.1 GCA_003646175.1 Candidatus Parabeggiatoa sp. nov. 1 | reverse complement strand
TGTCCGGTACCACGGACCGAACGAGGCGAAGGAGTCGTTCCCCCATGACGCCACAAAGGCTGGAATTTTCTTCAGAAAATGCTTTCGCTGCCAGAGACGGATCAAAATCCATGGCTCGCAGCGAAATGAAGGTGGGTAATGTGTTTGGCAACTTCAAAAGCTTGCGTAGCGTAGAGTGCGTTCCGATGCACCATCAATCCATACACATTACATAAGTGGGACGCGCCCTACGCTTGCTCTTCAGCGTGTTTGATGCTGTTGATTTGTATCGATTTTGGGTTGTTTACGAGGCATAGTTAGAAAATAGAATAGTGAGTTATCAGTTAGCCCTCTCAGTTAATATCCACCAAACTGGATACCTAATAATTTATTGTCTGGTTTATCGCCACGTAAGACTAATACTTTGGATTGTGCTAACTTGTTCCATTGTTCATCATCCAAATATTCTCGCATGGCTTCATAATTTTCAATATTTAAAGTCGCAATATATTGTTTACCGCTTCCTAACAAAGCTTCAAGTGTATATTTAAACCAGCCAGTACGTGACTTAGGATCCATATCGGCAAATAACCTATTATCATGCCAAACGAAATCCATAGTATGATTAGCGCCTTGCATCAAAAGTACCCAATCAAAACATAAAATACGAGCAGAATTAATCCCATCCGAATCATCCCCTTCTATTTGCACCGATAGATTATAGCGCAACTGATTCACACCCAAATTATTGTTGAGAAGAATGCCAGCCGGTGTATGTGGATAAAGGCGTTCAGCAACGGCCACAAAAAATTCATGATGTGGCTTAACTGGTGCTGTCTGGAGGTAACGGTTCGCTTCTTGGTTTTCAGCCAGCATCTTTTCTTTGATAGCTTGCCTTTCTTGTTCCAATTTATCTGCAAAAGCTAAATATTCGGTAAGCTTTTCTTGTTCTGCTTCCCATTGGGCGATCCTCTTAGCTAGTGTTGCATATTCATCAAGCGCACGTTGCCCTTCCAAAGTACGCAATAATTTATCACGTTCTTGGCCCATTTTTTGAGTTTCTGTCGCTAATTGTTCGATTTCCAGAGAAAACTTTTTTCGATCAGCCTCAAGTCGCACTTTGCGATTAAAGGCTAAACCATGATGAAACTGTTCTACGGCTTCAAAATTGGCAAGTGCTTCAGGTTTAAAGACTGACTGTAAACCTTCGTACAGTTGTAATAATTCAGCACTAGAAATATCCGGTTGCTGTTGCAACGCTTTATTAATCCCTTCAATTTGAAAACGCAACACCGCTATTGGTTTTTCTATTTGACGCAAAAACTCGGTTTTTTCCTGTGCTTCTGCTTCAATAGCCCGATAATTTTCGGCGACTTTAAAACGTTTCAAATCGGCTTTTAATCTGGGGATTTCTCGTTCTAACCATTCAAGTCGTATTTTGGGTTGACTGCCCGCACGAAAGACTTCATGTAAAACATGAGCATTTTTCCAAGTGTTGAGAGTATGTTTGAGTTCATCAAGACGTTTTTTCTGCGCTTTTTTCTGCGCGACTAAAATACAATCTATACCAAGCAAGTAAAGTGTGCGTAAATTGGCATCCACTTCTGGTTCTTTATGGGTTTTTATAGGCGCATCACAATCTTCCCGAAGTAAACGCGCAAAACGTGTAAACAGTGAACGAAAAGAAAGGCCTGATAAATTCTCATCTATCCGAAAAGTACCACAGTTATTTAACCATTCACGATATTGATTCAGTTTAATGGACTTCTCATCCAGTATTAATTTTTTTCCGTCAGCACTACGTTCAACAAAATGTGCTTTACCATTCAAAGACAAATGTAATTGAAAAAACCAATCAGGAATCGTTTCTTTCAATTTAGGATTTACCTTAGCCCCTAGACAATGGTGGACTAACCCTAATGCCAGGGTTTTACCCACACCATTGTTGCGGCCTTCTTTATTTTTCTCTTTAGGACCATCCCCAACAATTAAGGTTATTCCTTCCGGGTTGAAGTGAATATTTTTAAAACTGGGTTGAGAGGCCGTCAGTTTAATGAGTTTCATAATTAAATTCGACGAATTCGGTTATCATGGACGAGTTCAATTTGCCCAATGGCAAATAGGATGTCCACAGCTAAGACAACATGCTCGAAAGGTGGACGGGAATACCAATCAGAATTATCACGATCAATCAGTGCCCACAATTCATCAAGTGTACGTGGTTCATTTAATAAACGAAGTACAAACCCGGCAAGCCCAATGAGAGAATTGCAAAAGCGGACATGTTTATGAGGAAGTAATAGGGTTTGGATGTTCATAAGCATCACAACTTAGTCAGCAAGCTCAACAATTAATAAATTACTCACTGCGATATACATTCTCGTGTGTTAATTCATAGTCTAAAATGTCTTGTTCATGAGAATATTCAAAATCTTCTTTAGATTCATCACAATGAATGGTTAATGTTATTTCTCTGTCATCGTCATAAGTACAAACAATGGTAATCTGCTCAGGTTTTTGCTGGTTGTAAAAAAAGTTATCCTAAGTATATTCAGGAAATTCTTGGTCGTATTCTGTATAAAACCTTCTTAATCTTTTCAGTAAACTGACATTTTGATCTGTAGGCGCACAGTTGAGCAATAATGCTTCTATAGATTTTCAGAAAAATAACGTAACGAAACGGATGCTATCCCT
>QNER01001264.1 GCA_003646175.1 Candidatus Parabeggiatoa sp. nov. 1 | reverse complement strand
GTTTTTATTCGTTAAAATTGACGGGCAAGCCTATTAAGGATTTTAGCATATAGAGAAGGGTGATACCGCAAAAGTGCAAAAGTGATACTATCGCCAAAAAAGCGATAGCATCACGAAATGTCAGATTGAATTTCTTATCAACAGAATCCGTTATAATCAGAAAAAATCCTTTCTTATATACAATCCTTGTAGTTACAGATGCTGACTCTTGCAAGGTTCGCCTTGCACTCCTGCTAAACGCCTTTTAAAAACAAATCCATCTTAAAAAAATCCTTTCTTATATACAATCCTTGTAGTTACAGATGCTGACTCGTGCAAGGTTCGCCTGAAACGAATGACGATGTTATACGCGGCCCCAATACGCCTTTAACCATACTAAAATACTAACTAGGAAATAGCCAAAAAAAAATCGAGCTGGGGGGAAGCCCCCCAGACCCCCCAAAAAAACTAAAAAACCCAAATCCCAAAACTAAAGCCTGGCGAGGCGAAGCCCCACGCCGCTGTCGCGGTAGTCATGCGAGTACCTGCCACGGCTCGCCGCCCGCACGAACCTCGGTCCGTCGTCCCACGCACCACCGCGGAGCGCACGAGGGCTGCCGTCACCACCAGCTTCCCAAACACTGCCATCCGTAGGTGCACCTTGATAATTATTATGCCAAGGATCAGCACACCATTCCCAAACATTCCCGTGCATATCGTACAATCCAAACCCATTCGGCGGAAAACTGCCCACGTCGGTTGTTTCTTCACGATAAACGCCTTTTGGCCCAGAGGCATAAGTATAATTACCGTCATAGTTAGCTAAATCGGTGGTAATCGTTTCGCCAAAGTAGAACGGTGTCGTTGTGCCAGCGCGACAAGCGTATTCCCATTGCGCTTCACTCGGCATTAAGTAATCTTGCTTGGTTTTTTCTGACAATCGTTGACAAAATTTCACGATGTCATCATAAGAAACGCTTTCTACCGGGCGATTTTCCCCTTTAAAACTGGAAGGATTATTACCCATCACGACTTGCCACTGTGCTTGTGTCACCGGATATTTGCCCATATAAAAGGGTTCAACGGTAACGCGATGTTGAGGGCTTTCGGTACCTTTTTGCCAAGGTTCTCTGTTTTTCTCTGTTTCAGGCGAACCCATCTGGAAGGTACCACCGGGGATATACACCATTTCTAGTATGATGCCGTTGCCTAAGTCTGTCGTTTGGACATGGGCTTGTTGTTGCTCGCGGTGGGTGATTTCTCCTTTCGCGTTGACGGTGACGATTTCAAACTCAAAGGGTTTGCCTTTGTTTTCTTCTTCGGCTTTTTGTTTGGCGAGTTCAGCTTGTTCGCGTTGCTCTTCGGCCTGTTGTTGCATCGCAATTGCCGCGAGTTGTTGTTCAGCTTGTTTGCGTCGTTGTTCTTCAGCCTGTTGTTTGGCTTGGGCTTGTTTGAGCGTTTCAGCCTTCTGTGTCGCCAATTCCGCTTGTTGGCGTTGTTGTTCGGCCTGTTGTTGCTCTTCGGCCTTTTGTTTAGCCAGTTCCGCTTGTTGACGTTGTTCAATCCGCTTGTTATCCAGTTTGTCCAATAACTCAGAAAACTGCGTCAGCACTGTGCTGATATCGGGACGTTTTTCAGGCGAGTTTTTTAAACAAGCCAACAATAAGGTGCGTAATGCAGGCAGCTTGGGTAATTCATCGGGATCATAAAAACGCGGACTGTCACCGCTGAATAAATGATACAACGTGGCACCAAACGCATAAATGTCGCTTTTAGCCGACGGTTGCCCATATTTGTCGGTTTCGCCCCGTTGTTCGGGCGGCGCATAATCCAGCGTGCCAATCACCGCCTGGGCGAACACACTTTTATTACTACGGGTTTGCGTTAAGGCCGCTTGTTGTTTTAGCGATGTCGCAACTCGCGCTAAACCAAAGTCAATGATTTTGACGGCTAAACCGTCTTGCACCGGCTTAAATAGCAAATTGGCGGGCTTTAAATCGAGGTGATAAATGCCAGCTTGCTTGATGAGCAATGGCTAACCCTTGCGCAACTTGCCAGCCGACTTGTAATCCCGTCAGCACGTCTAGCTTGCCGTGTTCGGTGATCCAAGTTTCCCCGTCCATCGTGCCGTCAATATATTCGGTAATAAAATAAGGACGCTGTTGATTAATCACATCTACATAATCATAATCCAATGGTTTGGGCGTGTACACGCTCGCCAATTGACGCATAATAATGGCTTCGGCAAACACTTGTTGTTGTTGTCCGTTGCGCCCTTCCCAAAAACATTTGATCACCACCTGGGATTCGCCCCATTGATCGTGACATTAAAATCCGTTGAATTGGGTATTTGTTCACATCATGCAGCGCATATTGCCAAGTGTTTAGCGTATAGGCTTCCTGCAATGCGGTTAATGCATCCGGGTAAGCTTTGCGCCGCAGCCGCACTTGAAACAGGTTAAAACAGGCCAACGCCCGTTTATCATCGGTGGGTGCGGTATCACGGGCTTGCAGAAAATCTTGTTCCGCTTGGGCCAAATTGCCCTGCGAAGAATGCAGACTGCCTTCAATCAGCGCGACTTGGCAATGGGGGTGTGGTGTCAGCAAGCGTTTTATCTCAGCAATGTCATCGGCAAGATGTGTTAACTGGGTGCTATCATATTGGGTAAACTCATCACGCGGTTTGACTTGTTGAGATAAAC
>QNER01001263.1 GCA_003646175.1 Candidatus Parabeggiatoa sp. nov. 1 | reverse complement strand
TTGGTAGTCCTGAAATGTGGGTGATATTTTTTAATCCCCAGGTTTCACCTGGGGCTATTCACATTTTCAGGCTAAAGTTTTTGCTCGCAAAAACTTTAGCCTGAAAACCCCTTCGGGGTTAGCAGCCCTTTCCATTTCTTCGGCATCTGGTGGTGATTTGACAAACACCAAAGTTTCAGAACAAATCCAATCAAAACAACCCTGAAAGGGTTGAATATGAATAGCCCCAGGTGAAACCTCACCCACAAATATCACCCACATTTCAGGACTACCTCTATTTTATAATCCGTTTATACCAGAAAGAAGCTGTACTATACAGACACAATCCCTGTAATTCACAACCAAATGCGTTTTAGCCCACTTTTAAAACAAACCAGGAAAAATAAATGTTACAAAGTTACACTGCCAAATATATCAAAATTGATTCTGGCTATATGGGGCAACTCATTGAATGGCCTGAAGTTATTACGGAAGGTAGGGATATTGAAGAATGCCGTGCGATGTTAAGAGATGCGCTCCATGAAATGGTTTTAGCCTATCATCAGCAAAACAAAGAAATACCATTAGGAAACAGTCTGATAGAACAAGTACCCGTGGAGATTGAAAATGTCCGTCAAGCGGCGTGAATTAGTGAAGTATTTTGAAATCAATGGGTTTTATCGGCTACGTGAAGGCGGTAATCATTCTATCTATACCAATGACATCAAAACCATTCCCATAAAAAGGCATCGTATTTTTGATAGAATGACGGCTAATCAGTTATGCAAACAAGCCGGATTGCAGCCAAAATTTTAAACCTCTACAAACAACGTTAACTGTGAGTATACTCTACACAGACATGTAGGGGGCCGGCAACGTCTTTTTGTTGCCCACCATTCAATAGCTGAGTACAACAGATTTGGGGATTAAACGGATTCAGACATGTAGGGCCGGCAACGTCTTTTTGTTGCCCACCATTCAATAGCCGCTTTGAATCAATCCGTTTATACCAGAAAGAAGCTGTACTGCAACCTAGAGTGATACTCTCGCAAAACCAGCGATAGCATCACGCTATAGTTCACAACTAGAGTGATACTCTCGCAAAACCAGCGATAGCATCACGCTATAGTTCACAACCACAAAAGGAAATTCATCTATGCGCTATTTATCAACTGTATTACTCACAACCAGCATAACAACCGCGTTGGCGCAACCCAGCCACCAAGACTTGTTATACTCGGCCGATATCACCACTGGCAAAGTACGTTTATTTGGTGGTGTGACTTTAGGCGGCGATTTTAGGCGCGTTGACAAAGCACCCAAGTCCGTTGTCCCCGTCTGGCAAGTGGACGCAGGGAAGTTAATGAGTGTGCGCTTTCGCTTACCAATCGCGATTGAGCATTGTCGCTTAAAAGTACGTGAACTCGGTATGCCGCGTCGTGAAGGCGTTGAAACCACGTCGATTCTGTTCATGAACGATAACCGTATCCAACGCTTACAAGTCGCTAAACCGCACGAACCACAAACCCGTTTTTATAACTTAGCCCAACACTTACAGGTGGGCGACAATGTGCTGAAAATCGGTGGACTTGATCATGATTTAGGCCTTCAAAGTCTAGTCATTCAATGTACCGCGCCGTTACCAGTCGCTGCCACCGCAACGCCAACCGAAACTGCGCCACGTATCACCCTACTGGCACCGGTTGCCGGCCAAGCGATTTCGGCCGATAAACCGTTAGATATTGCTTGGGCAACCGACAATTTACCCGACTCTGCCCGCTTTGATATTGACTACTTGGCCAAAAACGGCCAATGGCAACCTGTTGATAAAGGTATTCCGCACAACCACCCCACCCAAATGGGGCAACGTGGCTTTTATCGCTGGGCACAATTACCGGCCGATGTTGATCCCCAATTACAAGTGCGCCTCCGTTACGATACCGAACAACCGGCCGCGGGTAGCCGTTGGACAGAACCGACGACGGGCATCGCATTTGTTTATGTGCCCCCCGGCTGTTTTCAAATCGGCAGTCCTAAAACCGAAGTGGGGCATCAACCCGATGAAACCCCAACTCGTCTGTGTGTCGAAGGCTTTTGGATGGGCAAAACCGAAGTCACCAACGCGCAATATAAATATAAGCAAAACCATGACAGCGGCGAAGGCTTTAATCAAGATAACCAACCGGTCGTCAAACTCAACCGTTCACAAGCCCATCAATTTGCTCAATGGTTATCACAACCAACGGGTAACACGTTCCGCCTTCCCACCGAAGCCGAATGGGAGTACAGTGCCCGCGCTGGAAAAACCACCGCCTACGCGTGGGGAAACGACTCCAGGGCCGCTTGCCAACACGCCAATATCGCTGATATCACCTGGCGCACTCACACCAAAGCCTCAACCAGCGAAACCTGCAAAGATCACCATGCGGTTACCGCACCGGTGGCTCAATTTCCAGCCAATGACTTTGGACTCCACGATATGAGCGGCAATGTCAGCGAATGGACATGCTCTACGATGCCTTTTGATAACCGCTACACAGGTGCCAATACCTGTCAAATGACTGGCTTCATGCCCACGCCGAGCATTCGCGGCAGCAATTTTGCCCAATGGGGTAACACAATTCGTCTTGCCAAACGTTTTTGGGGATTAGGAAATCCACAACAAGTCGGTTTTCGGTTAGTTAGAGTGTTGGCTTCTCAACCATA
>QNER01001262.1 GCA_003646175.1 Candidatus Parabeggiatoa sp. nov. 1 | reverse complement strand
TCAGTCGGCTTGAGCCTCCTATCGCTTTTAGTCATGAGCTTGAGCTACTGGCAGAATGGTATAGGGATTTCCGCTCTCCAGCACTAGACTGTCAATTCAGACAATTGAAGGAATGGTGGGTTTAGCTTCGCTGACTTTCAGTTCGCTATAGCGGAACCCACGCGACGCTTGCTAATTAATCCTTAACGTCACTTGGTGTAGTTGGCTTGGCAGAAATTTTTTGTACCCGTCGCCATTCATCTGAATGATGGGTGGCATACCAAAGGTTGTAATTTTCTTGCAAGCGCATCCATAATTCGGGAGTGGTATCAAAAGCACGCGATAATCGTAATGCCATATCGGGCGATATTGAACCTTTTTCATGGATAAGATTGGACACCTTTTGTCGTGAAATGCCTAAGGCAAGTGCTACTTTGGAAATGTTCAATCCGAGTGGTTCAAGGTAGTGGCGTTTCAAAATACCGCCAGGATGTACTGGCTGTCTTTTTCTGACTCGCATAATAATCTAATGATAATCTAAATAATTGACCTTAAAAGCATCGCCATCTTCAAAAATAAAAATAACGCGCCAATTTCCTGAGACCTTGACCGCCCAAAAACCAGCCCATTGACCGGTCAGCGGATGTAATTGAGCGCCCGGATAGTTCATGTCTTCAATAAGACAAGCGGCATCAAGTCGATCAAGAATATCAGCTAACTTTTTAGCATGTTTAGCTTGAATACCTTTTTTAGTGCCTTCATAAAAAAAGTCTTCCAATCCTTTGTGTGAAAAACTTTTAATCATTCGTTTAACTGAATTCTTAAAAAAATCGTGTGTAAGTGAAATAGACCATTAATTTCCATAAAAATGTGGGTTACGCTATCGCTCTACCCACCCTACAATTAACCCATGCTACGCTCGCTAACTGTCCGACTCAGAATTAATAAAAAGTACAACGGATACGCGAACCGAAGGTCAGCGTAGCTAAAACAACGGATAAATAAAGCGGGATAATTCTCACTCAAATCTAAAACAACAGCTATCTTGTACCGATTGAAAGGTCAATGCGTTATTATTACTTGTTAACTTATCCGGGAATGAAGCGTATCCGTTGTACTAGTGCAGGATCGCTCCAATCTTAATACCACCCCCAGCCAACGGCTAAAGCCGTTGTCTAAAAGCTTAAGTACCCTAAAGGGCACTGGAATTCAGTCGGCTTGAGCCTCTTATCGCTTTTAGTCATGAGCTTGAGCTACTGGCAGAATGGTATAGGGATTTCCGCTCTCCAACACTAGACTGTCAATTCAGACAATTGAAGGAATGGTGGGTTGAACCTGGCGGGTAACGAAGTTGCGCTTTGCTCTACCCACCTACGCTCGCTATATCAAAATAAACATAATTAAAGAATTAACCAAATAAAAGCAATCATGTCTGAATCAGAATTTCCAGAATAAAGTCTGAATCAGAATTAGCAGAATTTAAGAATTTACAGAATAAAAGCAATAACCCCAACAAATCAATTCTGAAAATTCTATAATTCTGTAAATCCTGATCAAATTATGATTAAATTATGATTCAGACAATTGAAGAATGGTGTGTTGAACCTACTCATACATTGCTCGCTATAAATCGTCTGGTGTCAGGCCCGTTCGTTTAGCAATGCGGGATAACATCCGAGGTCCTATTTCTTCACCATCGTGAAATGCGAATGCAAAGTCAGGCCAGTCAGGGCGTGAAAGGGTGCGGTGCGAACCTCTTTGTCGTTTTATACGCCAACCAATCCTTAACAATGCGGCTAATACACGTCTCGCTTTAGTTGAAGTCCACTGGCTCATGCGGCTACCACCGAAAAAAAGGTATCCATGTTTATCAGGGTTTCGCCATGTTCTAATTTATCAGCCAATACATGAAGGGCTAAAGATTGAACTTTTAAAATGGCTTCTTGTTGGCTATTGCCATATACCATCACGCCCGGTATCTGTGGTACTTCACTTAACCAACGACCGTCTTCTTCTTGTTCTATTTCAATGGTTAAACGCATTATATTTTTCCCATAGTACAATTGCCAGTTGTCAGATTCAGACTACAAACTCAATTAACCAGATAAATTAACCCGTTCAATTCGTCAATCCGTTGTACTTTAGCGCCTTAACGAGAGCAAATTTGTGGGCCATAAAATAATTTGAATGCTTTCAAATGAAATTATGGCCCTCTAACGCGCTCATTCAAAGCGTTTGTAGTAGGCGCTTTAGCGCCTTAACGAGAGCAAATTTGTGGGCCATAAAATAATTTGAATGCTTTCAAATGAAATTATGGCCCTCTAACGCGCTCATTCAAAGCGTTTGTAGGGTGGACATGCGGGCACTCGGAACTATATCGGTATATTCCATTTGAAATTTTCGCCGTAAAACGTTAGCAAGTTCACCCAATACTTGGGTGCTAATAATAGGTTGGTTATTTTTAACTAAATTTTTGGCGATGGATTGTTTATCTGGTTCATCTTGTGAATATAAATAAACCACAATATTGGAATCAAAAAAACGCTTATCGTTCATTAGCTTCTTCACGGTTAAAACGAAATCCTTTGGTATTCAGTGAAACGGCATCAAAGGCATAACGATCTTTCTGGGTTTGAACTGGAGACTCGATTTCTTCAATCAACAAAATAATACGCACTTGTTTGTCATCCCATTGTTGGAAATGGGG
>QNER01001261.1 GCA_003646175.1 Candidatus Parabeggiatoa sp. nov. 1 | reverse complement strand
TTTTTAGGGATAGTATCCGTTTAAACATCATCACTAGACTGAGGCAACTTGAGTTATTGTTGCCAAGCCAGGCCTTCTACGTCATTGTAAGGCGTAGAAATTTCTTCTTGTGCCACTAGATTACAACTTCCCACATCTAGCACCCCAACGACCAGAGCTTTATGATCGTGATAACCGAATATTAATTGGTCGCCAGGCAACGTGTCCAGAGCCTCGATTTCCATTGACCCTACAAGGGTTGAGCACACAGGCGTAACTACTGCTGGAACGGTGGTGGTGTCATAAGCCAATAATTCGATCCCTAATTCAGGACCATGACTATCAGGCTTGTGATTTCCGTGTAAGTTCTTTGCACCATAGAGTATGGTTCCCGCGGCATTCCACGTTAAGTCTTCAACTTCCCATTCCCCGTCGTCGGGAGCCCAAACCAACGTAGCTGACGGAGACGGTAAGCTATCGAATCTGAGCAGTCCACCATCCTGTGCCCATCCCCATAATACGCCAGTGGTAGGATTAAAGGAGAGCGCGTCAACTTCATCGAAACCCGTTGAACCGAGAGCAGTCAATCCCCCAGTCCCTTTGTTCACTGAATAAAGATGCCCAGGCTTTTGAGTATCATCACCAGCAGAAGCATAAAGCTCACCTGTTTGAGGATGGATATCAAGCCCTTCAATATCACAACCATAACACACTTCTGGGAGTTGGGTTACTTCCAGAGTTGAGGGATCAATGGTGAAAAAGTATGAGTCATTGAGTCCTTCATCGTGTACACCATAGAGCTTCGTTGTTGGTGGTCCCAGTGCTGCCAGTGCGTAATCAAGCTGAATGCGTGGTTTAATAATATCATTGCTCGTATCCAAAATGGGAACCCCAGTCGTCTGCAAAGCATTCAAAATGTCATCGACAGTTGCAGTTGGGTTTGCGGATTTCAACACAGCCCACGCCCCAGCAACATGAGGTGCTGCCATGGAAGTGCCACTGAAACTTGCATATCCCCCCGGAATCGTGGAATTAATGAATCTCCCGGGGGCGAGTAAATCAAGGATCGAGGCACTGTTTGAAAAAGAGGCCACGACATCAGATTTTGAAGTAGCCCCCACACTAATGGCACTAGAAATACAAGCGGGGGCACTAATAGCATCCTTGTAGCCATTATTACCTGATGAAACTATCGTTGCAATATCGACATCACGAAGCATATCAATAGCGTCTTTCAGTGGCGATAAAGGCCCATCACAAGCACCAGAAAACTGGCCGCCACCTAAGCTCATGTTAACAGCTGCAATCGTTTTCCCTTGTTCGTGAAGTTGTAACACATGCTGTAGTGCCAGTAGCAAATCGCTAAAGAAAGTCCGAAGCCCGCCAGCGGCTTCATTTTGATGAAAAACTTGTATAGCGACTAGATTGGCACCCTTCGCCACACCTTCAACGTCGCCATTGGCAGTAGCGATACCGGCAACATGTGTGCCATGACGGCAACGATCATCAGTTCCACATAGATAAGAAGCCGTAGCATCGCCGATTACACTGCTTGAACCTTCGGGGCACAACGAAGAAGCCCGGCCCGGGATATTCCTTGAAAAACAGGCTTCCGCAATCACCTTTCCTGTCAAATCAGGGTGTTCTTTATCCACACCCGTGTCTAAAACAGCTACCGCTTGGGACCCACCAGTGTAACCGTCTTGCCAAGCGTTATCGGCCCCTATTAAAGGAACGCTGTCGCTTAGAGTAGGGGAAAACTGGTAGTCCAACACCACATTCTTAACAACGGGAATATTTTTAACAGCCTCCAACAGATAGCCATTAACATTTAGCCTCACCACAGGAAATACGGTGTATTCGGTGACGTTTTCTGCCGAATCGGTTGCAGCCGTACCAATGGGCAATTTGCCGTTAATGACACCTTCATTCACTTTATCTGTCAGCTGCAGCTCCAATTGTTTTTGGGCATCAGTTATCGCTTCTAAATCTGCGACTCGCGAGCCGCTATGCGTCTTTTTAATTTTCAAACTAACGAGGACTTGTACAATGCCGTTGTCAGAGTTAGCGATTGCCTCCTCAATGGTTGGAAAGAAACCATCTGTTGAGGGCGGAAACGATGGTTCTGCCAGAACCACGCTGGATGATAATAAAACGCTCACAACACTTGTGAAGACTATCCCACGGTGTTGAGTCGTTGTGTTAGTGAAAGCGCGTCGGAAAATAGAATTCCACGACGATGATTGGTTTGACATAATTTCTATCTCCTTACTGAAAATAAAAAGGGAGTGTGCTATTTAAAAACTGATTTTTGACTCGTTAAATGGAACAATTCAACATTTTACCCAGCCTTCCAGCACCCTGTTGACGGATTATTTATTTTCGTTCTAAACGTAAGCTGAGTGCCGTAATATGATGCTTAGGAACGTGCATAAAACTAACTTAGAAAACGTAATGGTAACCACAAGGGATTACCCCTTTGAGTTGTATTAGTTAAACTAAGCCTGTAAAGTTTCCAGTACAGACTCGTCTTCAAAACGGTACGTGAGACTGAAGCCTCATACCGCTCCTCTCTATATAATGTCCTTTTACCGACTTTGCGTTCCAATGCTTCTTTATAACTGGTTTATGGATTTAACCCCATTTTGGTTTGTTCAGCTTAGGGAACGATTTCCTTTTTCACCGCGATACCCCATTTAAAATTAACAT
>QNER01001260.1 GCA_003646175.1 Candidatus Parabeggiatoa sp. nov. 1 | reverse complement strand
TTTTTATAGGGTTAAATTGTCCAAAAATGTCAAAAGGTTTTCCCTCAAAAAGTTTGTTCAATAAACTTTAACTCATCAAAGAAATCCGATTAAAGGCTCTTACGGATTTCTTGGACATTTATAAATACATTAAATAACAATAAGTTAAAAATTTGATGCCAAAACCGTTCCAATCATCATTGAAATAAACCCATTTTTTCTTACCAGATTTTGACAATAAAAATGTTATGGGATATTGACTTAAAAACTTTTTGAACTATTGATAAAATAGACTTTCTACCGATTGAACGGGTAATATTTTTTTAAAAATAGCTATAAAATAATATAATTCAATGAGTTACATAAAACTATAGACATTATACCGATTTCATCAAAAATCTTGATTTTATGACATTGGTGTCAATGCTAATTTTAATAAAATTAATGGGTTACGTTAAATCTGTATAAACTCTTATGTAGAAGGACTTAATATTTATTTGAAAAAACAGTCTGAAGTCAAGTGTATTTTACTATACTTTGTTCGCATAAATAGCGAGAATTAGTTAAAAATAGACCTGTCCAAATCCCCTTCTCACGCATTGTCAATTGAAACTGGGTGCTTTTGATATACAATTATTGAAATTTAATAGCAATTCGCTATTAGGCATAAAATATTCTAGATTAGCGAATCCCCATATTTTCACTATAATCATTTTGCAAAATACAAATACCCATGAGTTTTTTTGGATGGGATGATTTGATAGTCTATCCGCGTTTTCAGATTCTTAGTTTTTTGGTATGGAGCCCTTCCTTCCCTCCATATCCCATTCTTCCATTCTTCCATTAAACAACTATCTTTGTGGCCATCGATTCAAAAAAACCTAAATGGTCAAAATTAAACCATATTTGTTCACCTTTTTCATAACCTTGATTTACATAAGACGCAAGAACAGTAGGCAAAGGCGGCAAGCTTGTGAGCTTATCATTGCTGGTAAAAGTCAAATGTACCGGTAATGCATCAATTACAATGCCTCCGGCTTCTTGCCCTTGACCTAAAATCAGTAACATTTGCTTGTTTGATGTCTTCGCTTCTATGTTCAACAGTTGATGTAAGTCAAATATTGGCACTAAGTTGCCCCGCAGATTAATTAATCCCAATAACCAAGCAACAGTAAACGGAATCGGACACATATCTAGTAGATCTATTAATTCGCTCGTAGTCCGCGCCCCAATCAATAAACCAAAATTACCTATCTGAAATCCCAATTGTCGAATGATTATCTGCTCTTCTTGAGCTTTCACGCTACTGTCATAGTGCCGATTTAATGGTCGGTTTAAAGCTTGACTAGGGGGTATTAAGGAGGATAAATTTTTCATATTACAATTTCCATATTACAATGGTAATTGGCTCTTTTTGTTCATAATTATTTTTGTTCAGGATTTGGTTCCCTCAATTCACTTCATAAGAAAAATTAATAGACTTTAGTTTGACAATGTCACATTTCCCATATCACATCTGGTGGTAAAATGAGTAACTCTACGACATGGCTCGAATGTGACATTGTCGAGTTAGGAACTTTCAAAAAAATAATGTAACTCAAGTTGCCACCTATAACAGCACGATTCATTATAAATCAACCAGTTACATCGGCGATGGTTTTAAGGGCCGGCAGAAAACCTAGCGGCAAAATCAATCACTTACTCATAGGTAGCCACTTGAGTTAATGTATCAAAGCAAAAACCTCTTCAGTTTACCAAACTGAAGAGGTTTTTAACTGTCCTTTCGCTTATTTATTTATTTGGCACTTCCTCGTCAATTAAATAATATATAATTCAATCAGTTATGCTTTTATGTTGATATTCAACCGGTTATGATAAGTTATCATAAATTCAATGATTGACACATTAGGCGTTTTGTCATTAAAAATCTTCTTATTGTAACTGATTTTTTGGAGACCTTTAGAAACGAAAAATTTTTAATTAAGAATTAGAAACGATAAATCGTGAGCAACAAATCTTTGAACCAATAACTACTTGTTTTTTTACATAAATATTATTTATCATTGATAATATTTAAATATTTGTGGAAATAACTGTTCCCCCTTGATACTTCGATTGAGAGTCATTATCGATGCTTTAAAGCCACGAAATTATGGGCTCCCCAAAATCCGTGATAATCAGAAAATCTTAAGCAAACCCGGAAGTACACTTTGATTTGGGTGAAACGTAAAATCAATGACTTATAAAATTCATTTGAGCCGAAAAAATAAGCGAAATGTAAGATTCAACTGTCCTTTCGCTTATTTTTTAGTGCCTCGTGAATTAAATGACATAGAATTCAATAGGTTCTTTTTTTACCTTTAAAGCGCTGCGAGCCAGGGAATTTGATCCGTCTCTGGCAGCGAAAGCACTTTTTTCAATTCGTTCCAGCCTACGTCCCGTCATGGGGAAACGATTCCTGAGCTTGCATCGGTACGTGTTTACTGCCAGCCAGAGCCCCATCCATCCGTGGCACAATGGGCAAAGACTTCATTAAGCATGAACGCCCATTTTGTAAATCGAAGCCCCGTGACACTACTTTCAACGCATTAGTTAAACTAAGCCTGTAAAGTTTCCAGTACAGACTCGTCTTCAAAACGGTACGTGAGACTAATCCCGAATACCGCTCCTCTCTATATAATGTCCTTTTACCGACTTTGCGTTCCAATGCT
>QNER01001259.1 GCA_003646175.1 Candidatus Parabeggiatoa sp. nov. 1 | reverse complement strand
CCATCTTAGAAAAAGCAGCAGATGGCTGGGAAAATTTAGTGGCTGCTATTCGTCGTATTTTAAACGGCGAGCGAGATGAGGCGGTGTTGTGTGAGCCGTTGGGTTGGGAAGATGCTGCGATTATTAATGCTATCCTGCGCCGGATTGCTAGGGAGGTTTGAACAGGATTTAACGGATTTAGGGATGGACCGGATTATTGGATTATTGTTTAGTACAACGGATTTACGGATTTAACGGATTTAAAGATTAACCGGATTATAATCTGATTTTTTAATAACCACGCCTTTTTTCGTACAAGGTTCGCCTTGTACTCCTGAGAATCTCCGGCCTTTTTTCGTACAAGGTTCGCCTTGTACTCCTGAGAATCTCCGGCCTTTTTTCGTACAAGGTTCGCCTTGTACTCCTGAGTATCGCCATTTTTCGTACAAGGTTCGCCTGAAACGAATGAGAATCTTTAAATCTGTGTAATCCTGTTCAAAACAATGGATTAATCCGTTTATTTATTAATTCGCTGTACTCAATAACGAGCAATGGAAACAAAAGGCATATCAACATGATAAAAAAACCATATTCAATCACACAAGCCCCTAATTATTGGTATGATATTATGAAACGGGTTGAACAAGGTTAATCCGTTAAATCCGTTTTTTCAGATATAGTTATTGAAAACGGGTGTGAACCATTGGAAGAGTGAGTAGGGTGGGCAAATGTTGTGTGCACCTGCATTCTGGAATAATAATGACCCACAACATATTGGTGGGCAACAAAATAACAAAGCCCACCCTACTATATAATTGCCATTAATGTATAGAGGCATTATCTCAGCAAAAGGGTGGCTAAATTAGCCATTACGATTGATTTCACTGAGGTTACGCACAGTGTTTCCAAAACCTTAGAATAAATTCTAAGGCTAAAAGCGAAAAAACCTAAAGGGTAATGGCACGCACGATAGAAATTTTGGTTGTGCAAGAACAGCCAGGTAGTTACACTGGGGTTTAATAATAAGCGCCTTCGGTGCTAAGTTTTAAAGCCCCTTCGGTGCGACATTAATATAGCCAGGGGCAACGCTTGAAAAGGGCTGTCGCAAAGAATTTTCCCTATAATATATAATAGTAATAAAGGGGCAATCCTTTCTCAAAATCAGTTTACTAGAAAAACTTTTGCCTCGAATATGGTTGCCCCCGATATTTTTGAAGGGTGCCAAATTATGGCGTTAATTAAAAAAAATGATTGAAAATAAACTAAATGCACCCATAGAAAATATTTTGGTGGTTGATGACACGCTGGACAATTTACTGAAGGGGCAAGGCTATAAAGTTCGGCCCGCACGTAATGGCTCCCAAGCACTATTGGCGGCGCGGTCAACTCCCCCAGATTTGATTTTGCTTGACATTAAGATGCCTGAAATGGATGGTTATGAAGTCTGCCAACAATTGAAAGCAGATACACAAACTCGTGATATTCCTGTTATTTTTCTCAGTGCCTTGGATGAACTGCTGGCGAAGATGAACGCGTTTTCTGTTGGGGGAGTGGACTACATCACTAAACCGTTCCAAGAGACAGAGATACTGGCCCGTGTTCAAACGCATCTAAGCTTGCGGAATTTACAAAAGCGTCTTCAGGAGAAAAATGACCGGCTTGAACAGGAAGTCAGCGAACGCAAGCGAGCGGAAGAGGCCTTGTGTCATGCCAATGCAGAACTACAGACCGCCCTTGGTCACCTCAAAGCAACCCAAGCCCAATTGATTGAATCGGAAAAAATGGCGGCATTAGGGGAATTAGTCGCCTGCGTGGCGCACGAAATCAACACCCCCATCGGTATTGGCGTGATGGCCGCATCCACTTTGGCAATCAAAACTCATACAGCGGCAGAGGCCTATGAAAACAAGCAGTTGAAAGGTTCAGCCTTAAAAACCTATTTTGAAAGTGCCACTTACGGTAACAGCCTCATATTAAAAAATCTCAACCGAGCCAATGAACTGGTAAAAAGTTTTAAGCAAGTCGCTGTTGATCAAACCTATTTAGAAAAACGTTCTTTTCTGGTTACACAATATATTGAGGATATTTTAGCGAGTTTAAGTCCGCAACTCAAAAAAACGCCACATCAGATCACCGTTAACGGAGATAAAAATATTGAGATAGACAGCTATCCGGGGGCTTTCTCGCAAATCATAACTAACCTCGTGATAAATTCCCTCACCCATGCCTACCAAAAAGGGGAAGAGGGAAATCTGCGCTTTGATTTGAGCCAAGAGTCAGGGCGATTGATTCTTGAATATAAGGATGATGGTTGTGGCATACCAGCAGAAAATTTAAATAAAATATTTGAGCCTTTTTTTACAACCGGACGTACTAAGGGGGGAACCGGCTTAGGGTTGCACATAGTTTATAATTTAGTCACGCAAAAATTACAGGGTACTATTTGTGCCAAAAGCGTTGTGGGTGTCGGAACGACATTCATTATCAATTTACCATTTAAAATCAGTGAGTAGTTTTCCTTCCTTCGTTCTAGGTTCTAATAAAAAAGGATTAGATCATGCTTATATAAGGGCGGTTTTTGTTCATTGTCTTAGGTATAACTACAAGGATTACTTATAAAAAAGGATTAGATTGTGCATTAAAGGGCGGTTTTTGTTTATTGTTTTAGGTATAACTACAAGGATTACTTATAAAAAAGGATTAGATTGTGCAT
>QNER01001258.1 GCA_003646175.1 Candidatus Parabeggiatoa sp. nov. 1 | reverse complement strand
TAAAAACTCTATGACGCACAACGCTTCAAAATGACAAAGAGGGGCAACCATAAAGGATTGCCCCTACATTTATTTATATATTGTAGGGGCAATCCCTTGTGGTTGCCCCCTTTGCGGTTGCCCGGGAGCCAAACATCATCATGGTATGGAACCTTCCGCTTTATTGCGCAAACTGTGACATCGTCGAAGCAATGCGCGTAACATCAGATATTAATTGTCAATCACAATCCGTATAACAAGTACAGCTCCTTTACGGATTGTTCGGATTGTTCTTATCATCACAATCCGTAACATCCGTCAATCCGTTGTACTATACTAATCCGTAATATCCGTCAATCTGTTGTACTATAGTAATCCGTAACCTCCGTCAATCCATTGTACTATACTAATCCGTAACCTCCGTCAATCCGTTGTACTATAGTAATCCGTAACCTCCGTCAATCCGTTGTACTATACTAATCCGTAACCTCCATCAATCCGCTGTACTATATATTGACAACTGACAACTGATAACTGATATGTCATTACCACCATTAATGCAAAAAGGGTTATCCGCTTTATTAAAAGTGGTTAAACTGACGGATCCCGCAAGTATCAGCCAAGCGGTGACAACGCTTGAACAACATTTAACCCTTTCCACCTACGAAATTGCGGAGGCTTACCAACAGAGCTACGAGTCTGCCCTCAAAGCCATGATCGCCGGCTTGGGAGACTCGTCGATTCTTGACTCTAAAGTCAAACAAGAATTTGCGGCCCAAATTTTCCCCGACTATCTACAGCCCTTCGCCGTTCACAACGGCCTCCAAAGCGACACTTTGTCAGCGTTCTGCACCAATACCATTGCAACCTGCCAAACCTTAATAACGCACAAAGCGTCACTGTTTCAAGGCGATAAAACCACACTGACGCAAAAAGAATTAGCCGCCCTTATCACGGACAACAGTGCGTTGTCTATCACCTCACTCGTGTTAGCACAAGTGCGCCCTCACCACCCATTAGATGATCAATTGCTGGCTTTTTTTCAGTATAACGATTTATTAGGCAGCGCCATCTTATTCTTTTTAGAGGAAGAATTACGTCAAAATGAACGTTTTAGGGCCACATTAGCAGCCTTAGAAAGACAAGGCTTATGGCAAGATGTTCGTGAAATCAAGGCGTTACTCAATCAAGTCATGAGCCGCAATGATTTATCCGCGCAAATCAAGCCGCGTGATGAATTTACCCAGCACAACAGCGAAAGCCTGCAATTAATTCGGGCCGCGTTTGCCAAGTTAAAACAAGTCCCCGCTAATCATCTTCAATATAGTCAATTGGCTATTATCGGGGCGAGTGTTTTATCATCGACGGGTGCGTTGGCAGAAGCGGAACAATCACTGATTGAAGCAATGGAGATTGCCAAAAATGATGCGGATCGGGCGTTAGCTGCCTTTAACTTATTTCAAGTGCGGCTGCGGAACGGTGATTTGGTGTCCGCGTTGCGCGATTTACAAGCCGCGATTGCGATCAATCCGTCACGCTATGCACTGCATGAGATAGATAAATACCCGATTGAACGGATACTGGGCGCGGGCGGTATGGGTGTCGTATTCCTGTGTCGGCACAAATTGCGAAAACAGCGCGTGGTGGTGAAATGTTTTTGGGAACCGCGCAAAGGGGCGGCTGAAAAGGTATTTAAAGAAGCTTTTTTGATGCGTGAGATAGCGGGCGAGTTTGTGCCAACGCCGCTTGATTATGGTTATGTTGATCCGATCAAGCAAGAACGCGCCTTTTTTATCACGGAATATATTGACGAAGCCGTTGACGGAGAAACGTGGTTAGCGCAGCAGGGCAAATTGAATTTAGCCGATGGTTTACAAGTCGGTTTGCAAATCGCCAAAGGTTTACAAGCGGCGCATCAGGCGGGTATTCTGCATTTAGACTTAAAACCGGCGAATGTATTGTTGAAGCGGGAAAAAACATCGGCGGTTTCGGTGAAAATCATCGACTTTGGTTTAGCGCAAGTCGCCACCTCTTTACAGCAAGAAGTGATTAAACAACAACGCTCGCGTTCGGGACTCAGTATGCTAGGGCAAGCAGTATTTGGGACGCTTGATTATGCGTGTCCAGAGCAACAGGGTTTTGAAGAGTACGGGAAACCGAGTGTGCAATGTGATGTGTTTGCGTTTGGTAAAACGGTCTATCGTTTATTAACGGGCAAGCAACCCCGCCATAATTTGCGGCAACGGGATTTGCCGAATGTGCCAGCGTTGTATGAATTGTTGGAGGATTGTGTCGAAGAAGATCTAAGCAATCGGCCTGAGTCAGTGCAGCATCTGATTAATCTATTAGAACAACTCCTTGTCAAAACGACTCAAAAAAGCGTCAATATTCCTCAAAAAACGGAGGTAACGGCGACTCAAAAAAGCGTTAAAATTCCTCAACAAACGGAGGTAACGAGTGGTGACTCTCAGGATTGGTTTAATAAAGGCAATGAGCAGTTTGGCTTAAGCGATTTCGAGCAAGCTATTGAAAGCTATGACAAAGCCTTGCAATTCAAACCCGATTTTCACGAGGTTTGGAACAATCGTGGCATTGCGCTTAGAAAGTTAGGCCGTTTTGAAGACGCGATCAAAAGCTATGACAAAGCCTTGCAAATCAAACCCGATTATCACGAGGCTTGGCACAATCGCGGCAATGCGCTTGGGGGGTTAGGCCG
>QNER01001257.1 GCA_003646175.1 Candidatus Parabeggiatoa sp. nov. 1 | reverse complement strand
CCCTCAAACAAGGTAGTCCAAATAACCATAAATTTTTTATGTTAATAACAGGGCCCGCGTCTCACTACTCTGCCAAACCCGCGGCGGCTGACTAGTACTCTGTCGATGTTCTATTGACGGGTAGACGGCCAGTTTTAACTACTTGGCACGGCCATTAATTCTCTGGCACTGCCTTTCTTACGTTTGGACGGATTTAAGGGCGTTGCCAAACTAAAGTTTGGACTCCTGAGTTTGGACTCCTGACGATTGCCAAACTAAAGTTTGCTGATTGTAACTTTTTTTGTTGAAATAACTTAAATTGCCCCTACAATTAACTATCCACCGCAACAAACCACCGATAAGTCTCACGCAAGCCATCCAACAAACCAATTTTTGCCCGCCAGCCCAGCGCATTTAACTTTGACACATCTAATAACTTATGCGGTGTCCCATCCGGCTTATTGCTATCAAACCGCAGTTCACCCTGAAATCCAGTGACTTGTTTAATCGTTTCCGCCAATTCTCGAATGGTCACTTCCTGACCGGTGCCCACATTTAAATGAGATAACATCGGCTGAGTTTGTGCTTGGTAGGTGGCTTTATCCAATTGCATGACAAATACGCAGGCATCCGCCAAATCATTGACATGCAGAAATTCACGCTTGGCATTGCCAGTTCCCCATACCGTCACACTATCGACACCATTCACCTTAGCCTCGTGGAAACGACGCAACAAAGCTGGGATGACATGACTATTTTGTGGGTGGAAGTTATCATTGGGCCCATATAAATTGGTTGGCATGAAAGAACGAAAATCTGTGCCATGTTGCCGATTATAAGACTCGCACAACTTGAGGCCAGCAATTTTAGCTATGGCATAAGGTTCGTTAGTGGATTCTAATTCACCGGTTAGTAGGGAAGCTTCACGCATGGGTTGTTCGGCAAATTTTGGATAAATACATGAGCTACCGAGAAATAACAAACCCAATACTTGCCGCTGAAATGCGGCATGGATGACATTGCACTCTATCATCAAATTTTGATAAATAAAATCAGCCGGATAAGTATTATTCGCATAAATCCCACCCACTTTAGCCGCTGCTATTACCACATAATCCGGTTTTTCGGACTGGAAAAACGCTGAAACTGCAGTTTGTTGAGTCAAATCCAGTTCAGCATGGGTACGCAGAACGAAATTGCTAAACCCGGCTTTCTTCAAGTGACGCACAATAGCCGAACCCACCAGCCCACGATGTCCAGCAACATAAATCTTCGTATTCTTATTCATATTAACAAAATTCGTTTATCCCCGTAATTCGTTGTACTCAATATTCATTCATGATAATTAAAGGCCTTAATAAAATTCGTTTATCCCCGTAATTCGTTGTACTCAATATTCATTCATGATAATTAAAGGTCTTAAAACCTTCTTTTTGAATCAAGGCATCGCGTTTAGCCTCTCGCATGTCTGCCTCTACCATTTCTTTAACCAATTCCATAAACGATATTTTAGGAGTCCATCCCAGTTGTTGCTTGGCTTTGGAAGGATCGCCCAGCAAAGTTTCTACTTCGGTGGGGCGAAAATAACGCTGATCAACCGCTACCAATAAGTTACCCGATGTTGTCTCATAACCTTTTTCAGCAACGCCTTGTCCTTCCCAGCGAATCGTCATACCCAATTGTTGTGCTGCCAAGCTGACAAACTCACGCACGGAATGCTGTTCCCCGGTCGCAATCACATAATCATCCGCTTTATCCTGTTGTAGCATCAGCCACTGCATTTCCACATAATCACGCGCATGTCCCCAATCACGTTTAGCATCCAGATTACCCAGATAAAGGCGATCTTGCAATCCCAACTTAATCCGTGCCAAAGCGCGGGTGATTTTACGGGTAACAAAAGTTTCCCCTCGTAAGGGACTTTCATGATTGAAAAGTATGCCATTACAAGCATATAGTCCATAAGCCTCCCGATAATTCACGGTAATCCAATACGCATACAACTTAGCAGCTGCATAAGGCGAGCGTGGATAGAAAGGGGTGGTTTCTTTCTGGGGAATTTCTTGGACTTTACCAAATAATTCAGAAGTCGAAGCCTGATAAAAGCGCGTTTTCTGTTCTAAGCCAAGAATACGGATGGCTTCAAGAAGACGGAGTGTACCCAAAGCATCGGAATTTGCGGTATATTCAGGCGTTTCAAATGACACCGCGACATGGCTTTGTGCGGCAAGATTATAAATTTCGTCAGGCTGCACTTGCTGAATGATACGAATTAAATTCGTCGAATCGGTTAAATCACCATAATGCAGGATAAAATTTCTGTTTTTTTCATGCGGCTCTTGATAAAGGTGATCAATCCGATTGGTATTGAATGAGGACGCACGGCGTTTGATACCGTGTACTTCATAGCCTTTTTCTAATAAAAATTCGGCTAGATAGGCACCATCCTGCCCAGTAACCCCGGTAAGTAAAGCAACCCTTTTAAATTTTTCCATATTTCACCATGATGGCTAATTTTTTATCTATTAACGTGAGTTCGACTTTAAATATCAGTGACTTATAAAATGATTAGTTATATCAATTAGTTAGTTATAATGACTTGACTATCAATCAATTAAAAACAAAACCCATTAGTTGTACTGATTCGTTCCAGCATATGGCCCACAAATCTTGGGTTATTAACGTATAAAAAATAGGGTTTATATTAACAAAGGTAT
>QNER01001256.1 GCA_003646175.1 Candidatus Parabeggiatoa sp. nov. 1 | reverse complement strand
TTAATCTCGTCTAAACCCAAAGAGGGAGCGGACAACATCGGCTCCGCCATTGCGCGGAAAGTGTACAAATACCTGACACAAAACAAAGACATCCATATTGAGGAACTTGAAGAACTGGAACGTTTGCCAATAGGGGAGGGGGTTAACTTTAGTAAGTGGCTCAAAAACTTAGATATCGCCCATATTGCCGCAGAAAAAGATGGTGATCCCCGTCACCATTTTTTGGATGTACTCATCAAAGCCGCTCGCACGCCCGCGAATCATTCTGCCAAAGAAGAACGGCCGCGAAATGTGATCCCACTGTCCGTTTACCACCAAGAATTACAATACTATACCGATGGCAATTACCGAGACGTGATTTCTGAACTGAGAACGTTTGATATTTATGACAATTTCTCCAAACTGATAGAGAACCAATGAGAGTTTTTATTTACCAAACCAGTGAAGAAGCCCCGTTTGAAGGGCTTTTTGAACCCATTGGTAGTTTTAAAAAAGTTATTTTGTCTAATCATGCAACCCAAATAGAACTGTTTAATCGACACTTAGGCTCACCCATTAGAGACTTGCTCCCAGAAGGGAGCCTCGATCCACAAGATGAAACGGTTTATGACATACCGCCTAATGATGAGAGCCTTTTTTTCATCCCGTTAGACATGAAAGACACATTTATGAAACTACTGAAAAGTCTATTTAGAAAGACAAAGTGGGCGGAAGACAACACAACCACCAAACCGTCACAAGACGAGATTGGACTTATCGGTGACAACCACCTTTCTCCGTTTTATGACAAACTTGAAACGCAAGCCGTTTTGCAACCTACTCAGGATAACGACACAACGCGACAGCCTAATGAGGACAATGAGATGAGCAAGAAACAAGAACTTGAGGACTTATTCAACACCATCATCGGACAGGACAATGAAATTGATGCCGTGTTGGTTTGCACGCACGACGACAATAAAACCAGAATCGCGTACACAAGTACGCCCAAAACCAGCCGTCGGAAAGTAGACACCGATTCCTTTGCCGTGCAAATACAACATTTTGTGTCTATGCTCAAAATGACGAGCAAAGTGAACGAAGACATTGGGGCACTGAAAACTGCCGAATTTCTGTACTCAGGCGGCATCGTGCATATTACCCACTTACCCCAATTTGGTGAATACACCTTTTTAGTCTTTGCCAGTTCCACCGAAGAAGGGATAGAATTGCTGGCGTTGCATAGAAAACGCAATTTGGATAAAATACTTGAGCAGCTTGGGGCTATATTTGGTTAGCCAGAAAAAAAACCTTCAAGGTTTGTCAAACCTTGAAGGTTTGGCAACTCTAATGGACATTGATTTAATTTGGGCACAAAATCGATCACAAATATGATACTCTTTATATACAAAGCGACTGAAGATGCACCGTTTGAAGGACTTTTTTATCCGATTGGCGATTATAAAAAAATCATCTTATCCAATAATAACAACGAGATAGAAAGGTTTAATCAACACAATGGTTCACCCATCACCGATTTGCTGCCTGAAGGCATTGCTGATCCAACCGATGAAACGATTTGTTGCATACCGCCTGATGACAATAGCCTTTTTTTCATCCCTTTAGAAATGAAAGAAACGTTTATGAAACTACTTGAAGGTTTATTTAAAAAGACAACGTGGCTACCAGATAAAACCACCCAAAAGCCTTCAAAGGACGAGATTGGACTTGTCGGTGGGAATGAACAGTCTCAATTTTACGATAACCTAGAAACACAATCTGTTTTAAAACCTGCGGAGGATACTGTGGACAAAACTGAAGCCAAGCAAGGATTGTTGAAATTATTCAACGATATCACACATCAGGACAACGAGATTGATGCCGTCTTAGTGTCTACTTACGACAGTAATAGGACAAGAGTCGCCTATTCGAGTGAAGCGAAAGAACAGCGAGCCGTGGACACCGACTCTTATGCCGTCCAGTTGAAGGATTTGGTTTCACTGCTCAGCAAAACCAAGCAAGTCAACCCGGAGATTGGCTTGTTTGATCATGTCATGTTCCAATACCAGCCCGAGGGTAGTTCAGCGGGCGGCATCATTCATGTCACCCACTTACCGCAGTATGGTGAATACACCTTTTTGATTTTTGTCAGTGCCACATCCGATGGCATAGAAATGCTGGAGCTTTACCGGAAGCGCAATATCGAAAAAATCAAAGAGTTTCTTGATCTACTCATAGGATCTTAGCAAATAAGGAACGCGCACGAAATAACTCATTCAATTTTGCGTTGTTTGGTTCCGACTTTAGGAATTCCCGAAACATTAAATGACTAAATTATTTCAGGCACGTTCCTAACTTCACAGATAGCTTTCTGGTTCTAACGTTTTCTGCTGATAACAAATAAAATGTAGCCCACCCAAGTCTTTGCCCACCATTAAATTGTAGGGTGGGCAAAGTCTTTTTTTTGCCCACCATTAATTACTTGTCTTTAATTCGTTTATTTCTGGGATTCGTTGTACTCGGTATTGTGGCTATTTTTTACTCCAACCCTGGGGTGTTAAATTTGAGGTATTTTGGCTACTTTTTTTTCACCCAAGATTCGTAGGGTGGGTAAGCTGTCGACAATGAACTCAATATAAACCCAGATTTCACCGACAGCTTGGGTGTGATTTGGAATAAAAATAGGGTGAAAAATAAACCAATAAATGTGTTTATATT
>QNER01001255.1 GCA_003646175.1 Candidatus Parabeggiatoa sp. nov. 1 | reverse complement strand
GCGATTAGAGTTAGTTGATCCAAATAAATGGTTTTATGGGTTGTTCGTTTAAGTGGTTGTTTGGTGTCAAAGAGATAATCAATTCGTTTATCCGCGTAATTCGTTGTACTAGAGTTTTTTGGAAAAACTGACACTTAATCGGCTGCCGATATGGCCCCCAATTGAGACAGACATTGACACTGGCGCGTGTTTAACAACGCTGGTTGGAGAATCATCATAATGCTTGCCAACTATATTGAAGCTGCTATGGAACAAGCCGTTTATCAGATCATTGAAGATGAAGGTACCTACTGGGGAGAAATTCCCGGCTTTCAAGGCGTATGGGCACGCCATCGGACGTTAGAAGGTTGTCGGCGGGAATTACAAGAAACCTTGGGAGATTGGTTAGCCTTACGTTTGCGGCTAAATTTAGCCATTCCTAACCTCGCTCAGATTGATTTTAACCAGATGAACACCCCTTATGAGGCTCACCATGTCTAGGCTAACTCCGGTTTCTTGGCAACGATTTGTTCAACGAATGCGAGAACTTGGCTTTGATGGGCCTTATCTTGGTGGCCGTCACCCTTATATGCGACGCGGTCATATTACGGTTATTATTCCAAATCGGCATATTGGTGATATTAGTGTTGGCTTGTTGCGGCGACTGTTGCAACAAGCCGGTGTTTCCCGCGAGGAATGGCTTGGTGAATAGCTAGCGTAGGGTATAGCTTTGCTGCACCCACCTCCCAAACCAAAGCTCAACTGGGCGGGTGTTTTGATAACTACCCGCCCTTGTGTCTGTGTTCTACCTATATCTATAGCTTTCCAGAAAAATATGGGAAAACGGAGTCTGCGTCCACTTGAGTTTGGATGTCCTTTGCTTTTGCTGGCAGACTCCTGCCAAGATATTTCTCTGCGGAGTGTCGCACAGACGTTCCCACTAACGAGAAAACAACATTAACTGTACGCCATTAAAAACAATCATATCTATGTCTCAAGAAGTTTTAAAAATCATTTCCCCGGTTGTTCCTACCTTTAATAGAAACGAGAAACAAAAGCGAAAAGACCAAAGAAAACTCTACCGATATTTAAAAAATACACTGGGGCTAGTTAAAGGAACTAAAGGAACTCTTAAATTTTATAAACCCGATAAACTCTGGGCTAAAATGGTTTATTTTAACCCTGATCCAATAACCAGTGCTAAGGACATTCACAATGTTATCAAGCCACTGTTTGACGATTTGGAAGACGACGTTTATGATGACGACAAGCAAATTATCGTCTTTGAGGGCATTCGATTAGATATGGAAGATGTGGATGATGCATTTGTTATAGAATATTTAGATTATGACATGCCCGATATACAAAAAACACTCCAAGAAACTTGTTGCCTGATTGAGATAGGTTTACTACCCGTCATAAAAGAATCAACCATTGTAAAAATTAAATGGTTATAGTATATATAATAAAAAAGTCTATATAAACTTGAGTTGACACCTGCTTCGCTAGGGCTATGTGTCAATGAGCGCATCAAACGATGCCCCTTGAAACGGACTCCGACAACAGACTCTATCAAACCGGAAAACTTTTTATGAACACCCAATTTGAAACCTTTTTCGTCAAAGCCCTGTATGACGCAAAAATTGAAGAACTTGTCAATACTTATCAGGAAAAGGATTTTGTTGCCAACAAACACGTCAAAATGGATGAAGTGGAATTTGATGTGATTGTCAAACAAGGAGAAAAAACGATTGCTTTTGAAATTCGGGTATTACCCCTCTCACGCACTGAAATGAGCGATATTGACAAACACCATGAAAAAGCCAAAGCCTTAGGTTATGATTTTCGTCTTATCACCATAGCTAAGCCTAAAAAATCCTCCATAGAAATTGCCTGGCTTGATAAGGCACTTTTAGAATATGTTGCTAACCATCCCATTGCTCTGCCCCAGTCAATAGTGACACCGCTTGACTACCAAGAGATAGAAACTGACCTAAAATCGATTCAGATAACGGATTCCGAGGCGCGTGTTTCTTTGAATGGCAACCTATCCGTTCATCTTCAATATCGTTCTGACAAAGAGAGGGAAGACAACGAACAAACGTTCATATCTGAGAAACTTCCCTTTCAAGGGAAACTGTCATTAAATCTTTCTGAACATCAAATCAACGAGGCCTTTCTGAGTGTGGATAATCGTTACTGGTATAATGAATCAAGTACCGGGCCGATTAACAGCGCGTAATCGGCCATGTTATCAGAAAAATATTTGAGTCCGGAGTCCAAACTTTAGTTTGGACGTCCAATATAAATCTGGCCGACTCCTGTCAGCAGCGAGCGTAGGGCGGATAGAGCGAAAGCGAAACTCACCTATTCTATTCTCAAACCAAAACGGGCGGGTGTTTTGATAACTGCCTGCCCGTTCTGTTATCGTTATGTCTGTATATATCTAGTGCAGGAGAGCGGAAATTCCCGTACCACCAGCCAACTAAGAGCTACTGTACCCTGAAGGGCACTAAGTTTTTAGCCGGCTTTAGCCTGCTTGAGCTTTTAGCCTTAGAATTTATTCTAAGGCGGGATGGTACGAAGATTTCTGCCTTCGTGTATTAGTACAACTCATCTCCGAAATCAATGAATAGTTATTCGGACATTTAAAGTGGTTTGAAGAATGATAACTACAGGAATTGTATAATCGATACGGATTAGATTAAATTTTCGTTATGTCTGGCT
>QNER01001254.1 GCA_003646175.1 Candidatus Parabeggiatoa sp. nov. 1 | reverse complement strand
CTTTTGCGAATTGTATTTCGTGATGCTATCGCTTTTTTGGCGATAGTATCACTTTTGCGAATGGTATTTCGTGATGCTATCGCTTTTTTGGCGATAGTATCACTTTTGCACTTTTTGCTATTATATCTGTCAGAAAATCCGGTTTTTATACATTTTTTCTGGGTTTCCCCAGGTTTCACCTTTTCAGCCAAAAGTTTTTCGGAGAAAAACTTTTGGCTGAAAGCCTATTCACATTCAACCCCGTAGGGGTTGAGACAAATATTTGATTGACGGACAAGTCTATTGTTTTAGTGATACATACGCCACAAAAAAGCGATAGCATCACGGCTTGAACACTTTTTTGTCCTGTACATAGCGTTTTAGCAGTCCAAAGCGCAGCTTTGTGCGAGACAAAGCTGCGCTTTGGACTCCATCACTACCTATTTATCATGTCTAAACAACATTTCACCAACGGACACGCCCTAATTATTGGGGTAGGTGCTGATTTACCCGGCACCATAAACGATGCTGAAGGTTTCGCGAATATCCTAAAGGATGAAGGACGTTGTGCCTATCCGCCCGAACAAGTGGCTTTATTCACTAGCACAGATGCTCATCGCCAAGCCGTTTTAAAGGCCCTAGATGATCTGGCACAAGCCACTGACGAAGCCTCTACCATGATCCTTTATTTTTCTGGACATGGTTATAAGCACGGAAACGCTTATTATTTAATGACTTATGGCTACCAGTTGGACGACTTGGATGGGACAACGATTAGCGGTGCTGAGTTTGCGGATAAAATAGCGGCCATTCCCGCTAAACAAAAAGTCATATTGTTGGATTGTTGTCATGCCGGCGGGGTGGGTCATATTAAAGGCCTGTCTCTTACTAAATCCCCGTTACCGTTGCCCTCTGAAGCGATGGATTTATTCAGTCAGGGCGCGGGTTATATACTCATTGCCTCTTCAACTGAACAAGAGTATTCATTCACTGGTGAACCTTATAGTGTTTTTACCGGCGTTTTAATTGAAGCGTTATGTGGCACTGGGGTTGCGAAAAAAGATGGCTATGTGCGTGTGGCAGATTTAGCCCTGCATACACGCGAACAAGTCCCGAAACTCACTCAAGATCGCCAACACCCGATTCTTCATTTTGAACAGGCCGATAACTTTATTATTGCCTATTATGCGGCGGGCGACACGCAACCGAAAATATGCCCGGTATCCACTCAAAATGCGTCCTATCAACATAACCCCTATAATTTTTGGGTACCGGTTATCCCAGCGCAGTTTGTTGGGCGTGTTAAAGAGTTGCGCCAATTGGAAATGCAGTAGCTCTTTAGTCGGTGATTGGCGGATAGGTAAAACCTCGCTACTCAACACTTGGGCACAGCAAGCCCAACAAAAAGGCTGCGTGGTGGCTATGTTGAGTGGTGAAGATAGCGCTGCGCAGTCGATACAAACCTTTGTCGAGGCGATTACCGGTTTACCGGCCTCTAATGAAGCGGATCATGCGGCTGAGGTGTTAGTACGTTGGGCACAACAACAAGCCAAACCCGGCTTGCCCCCGCTGCAATAAACGCAAACAGGCGGAAATGGCAGATATTGCGATTGTCGAAGAACAAGTTTTGGAGCAAGCGAGTTATTACTTTAAATATATCGTCGCAGAGGCACCAGAAAAAGCACGGACAATCTTATTAGCGTTAGCGGAGGAACAAACATTTTCATTGGATAAACGCACACGCCGTTGGTTAAAAAGGCGTTGTTTATTAACCGCGGATGATCAGTTATTGAGTCCGGTGTTGGGAGAATGGATTCGGGAAGATTGGTAGCGTGTGATCTTAATTTTACCAACGGAACGCCCTAATTATTGGGGTAGGTGCCGATTTAGCCGGCACCATAAACGATGCTGAAGAGTGTGACCTCCGTTTGATGTAGATAATAACTAATGTAACCACCCAACGTCTTTTGGTTGCCCACCAAACGGCCGAAGATGGTGGGATCGATACGGCCCTGGGTGGCCTACAAAAAAAAGTGACATCAAATTGAGGTCACACTCATGCTGAAGGTTTCGCGAATATGCTAACAAATATTACCACCTATCAGTTTAGTACAGCGGATTTTCGGAATAAACGGATTTGATTGGTTGAAGGCATGGAATGAATATTAAATTGTTTTAGGAGTCCAAAGCGCAGCTTTGTCTCGCACAAAGCTGCGCTTTGGACTCCATCACTACCTATTTATAAAAATCATGTCTAAACAACATTTCACCAACGGACACGCCCTAATTATTGGGGTAGGTGCCGATTTAGCCGGCACCATAAACGATGCTGAAGATTTAGCGAATATGCTAACATATCTTAGCACCTATCAGTTTAGTACAGCGGATTTAGGGTCTAAACGGATTTGATTGATTGGAGGCATGGAATGGAATATTAAATGTGATTTCCGTAATTTTTGTAACTATTAATCCGTCCAATCCGTCAATCCGTTGTACTAAGGTAATTTCTTATAAAAAATAGCTATGTACAGGACAAAAATGATAACATATTGATTTTAAATTGTATTTCGTGATGCTATCGCTTTTTTGGCGATAGTATCATTTTTGCGAATTGTATTTCGTGATGCTATCGCTTTTTTGGCGATAGTATCACTTTTGCGAATTGTATTTCGTGATGCTATCGCTTTTTTGGCGATAGTATCACTTTTGCGAATGGTATTTCGTGATGCTAT
>QNER01001253.1 GCA_003646175.1 Candidatus Parabeggiatoa sp. nov. 1 | reverse complement strand
TACCAATTGAATAGATTGTCTGAATCAGAATTTTCAGGATTTAAGGATTTTCAGAATGATATTAACCCGGATATTTCACAAAAACTTTAATTGATTTTTTAACTGATGTTACGCACTCAAGTTGTACTTACATGTCATTCCTGCGAAAGCAGGAATCCACAATGAATTGTGCGTTTGACGCAGAGTCAAAATGGATCGCAAAATTTATGGATTAGAGTGATCGCGTTCATTATGGAATCTGAGTGCGTAACATGAGTTTTTAAGAACAAAGTTTTATTCTGTTATATTCGTCATTCTGAAAATTTAGATTCCGACAAAATGGGATGATTATTTTTTTTTGAATTCCTTAGAACAAAGCTTACGAAATATTTGTGGTTGTCACGATTTAAAAATCGGTAGTGCTAAAAAAATCGTGATTTATCCGAAGAAAAAATCTTTTAGTTTCAAAAATAGGTCAGATTTATATCACGACTTGTTCAGGCCTAAAAATCTAAACTAACCAAGAGGAATAATACTTCATGCAAAATCCCAAACCAACCCAAACAACTCAATCCCAAGAAGAACCAGCAACCGATGCCCAGACAACGCTGCCAGCATGGATGCCACCAAAAATCAAGGTGTATGAAGAGGAAGAACTGTTAAAAGCGGTGCCCGCGTTAGGTTGTCAACTTCAAGCCGCTTTACCCCCTATCGGTTTCTAAATAATTGAAGTACAACGAATTTGCGAAAAAAACGAATGGGGGATGAGTCCAAACTTTAGTTTGGACCGCCCAAACTAAAGTTTGGACTCCTGATGCTTAAGTAAGTGCTATTAGTACAGGAGTACAAGGCGAACCTGGTACGAAAAAACTGCGTATTTTATCAGAAGTACAAGGCGAACCTTGTACGAAAGGGCTGCGTATTTTATCAGGAGTACAAGGCGAACCTTGTACGAAAAAACTTGGTTATGATTGAAATGTCACATTGTCAAGCCCATCTGGTGGGCAAGCGGGCTGAAAGATGGTGATATTTTTTAAGTTCCGAGCGCCCGCTTGGGATGGCCTACAAATCCAATCGAGAGTGAAAAAAAAGTAACCAATTGAAAATACAGAAATACCAATTTTTTGATCAAACCTTTGAACTGCATTCAGATCATGCGGACACCCTCACTTTAATGGATGTGATGTTTCGGCGTTTCGCTGTGACGGATGATGAGAAGAACGGCGAAACATTAAGATATGAAGTATTGACGAATGTTGGCGGACGGGCTCGGATTATCACAGAAGACTATTGTTATATCGTTGAACAATTTGATAGGTTGTCTTCACTAGCGCACGGCATTATTTTGCGTAACACCTTCGCCCGGATACGCTCACATTTGCTGTTTCATGCTGCCGCGCTGTCGTGCGGTGGGAAAGGTGTCATTGTGGCTGCGGATTCCTATTGCGGCAAAACCACGCTGACGCTCGCTTTGGTGCGCCACGGTTTCAAATTTCTCTCTGATGACGTAGCTGCGCTGGGGTTACATAATGGACAGTTAACGCCTTATCCACGCTGTTTGATAGTGCGGGGGGGGACGCTGCGGTTTTTTCAGCAACGGGGCTGGGAGTTGCCGTCCCATCAGGCGATTGCTTTCAAAAGCCAGGAGAGAACAGCGATTCATTTATCACCCACATTATTGGGCAACAAGTGTCAACCCCATTGTTTGATTATTCTTCAGCGACAGGATCAGGTGGATGAGAGAATTTGTAAGATTACTTTGGATAGTCTGCCCGATCGGCTGTTGACAGATTTACAGGCGATAGGGCTGCTAACAAATTCGGTTCCACACCCTCAGGGTTTTAAAAATATCGACGGCCTGAATGAAACACAAGGTTTGCCGGTTTTCAAGGCCAAATCAACACACATTAACAAGATTTATCAAGCCTGTGAACAGCAGGGGGTTTTGGTGCTGGATGTTGAAGAAAATGCAGTTGCGTCAAGCTATTATGAAAATACGCCACAGTTGCAGGAAATATCTAAGCTGACGGCCGCGCTCACTCTGTTGCCATATTTTTTTGGCGGTTATTGTTCGATGTTGGTTCAGGAAGATTACCAAGGTAGTGCAGTTGGCTTAATCGAGCCGCTGGCGAAAATATTGGAACCGGTCAAATGTTATCAGTTAACGCCCGGCCGCTTAGATCAGACAGTGGAGATTATTAATAGACTTGTCCGTCAATAAATATAGCATTTCCCGATTGCGTAAAATACAATTTGAGTTCCAGGTAGTTACACTGGCTATATTAATTTCGCACCGAAGGGGCTTTAAAACCATTAAAATTCTATTGTTTATTAATTTAATATTTTTGTAACTACTCAGCCCCAACGGGGCGAATTATTATAGCCTGGGGCAACGCCCCAGGTGCAGGTGTTTATGATTTAAAGCCCTGAAAGGGCGCATTAAAATGGGCTCCCAGGGCGCAGCCCTGGGCTTTAATAAAGCGCCCTTTCAGGGCTAAGTAGTTACATATAGTTCCAGGGGCGTTGCCCCTGGCTATATTAATTTCGCCCCTTTGGGGCTTTAAAACCCTTAAAATTATATTATTTATTAATTTTCGGACAACTCAAATGGTTTATGCTAATCCAAGAAAAAAACATGTGCGTACTATACCGGTGGAAAAAGAGTTAATGTTGCATGATCCGGCCGCGCAGAAAGTTTATGCGTTAAATCCCACCGCTGCTTTTGTCTGGACT
>QNER01001252.1 GCA_003646175.1 Candidatus Parabeggiatoa sp. nov. 1 | reverse complement strand
CTGGGGTAATTCGACCAGTTCATCTGTTTATATTACGTTGGTCAGCAGACAGATTACACTATCAGCTCCAACAAACGTGACAATATTATATTGTTTAACTAATTGATAATTAAAAGTATATTTGGTACTTTGTTAAATAGGGAAGTGCTATATACACTTGTTCATCAAGTAGAATATTTCAAAGCAGAGGAGACTCTGATGGACATTATGTCAAACCAAATTAATCAGGGGAACAAAATGAATTCACCATTTTCTTCAGAACTTCCTGATAAGATTTTAGTTTACCAAAATGACAAAGGTGAAGGGAAATATATTGTCGACAGTGAGAATACTGGTATTCCGGCACAATTGAATGGTATTCGCATTGAAAGACTTGTAGAGGCGTTTAAATCTCCTTTTCAGCATATTTCTGTGTATGAGAGCACATACCATGGCAATTTGCTGGTATTAGACGGTTTTATACAAGTAACCGGTGCTGATTACTTTTGCTACCATGAAATGATTGTTCATGTGCCAATGGCTGTCATCCCTCCGACACCGCAAACTGCTCTTGTTATCGGTGGCGGAGATGGTGCCGCTGTTAATGAGCTTTGCAAGTATTCATGCCTTAATAAAATTGTGTGGATTGATATTGATGCCGATGTTGTTAGGTTATGCAGGAAACATTTCCCTCAATTCTTTGAATATCATGATACGCGGGTGGAATATATTGCAATGAACGGTGCTGACATTGATTTTCGCAACGAATTTGATATTATTGTCGTTGACGGTGCGGATTTTAACGATTATGGAGCCGATTTAGCTTCGCAGCGTTTTATGGGTAAGTTGAATTTGGCGTTAAAAGATGAGGGTGTCATCACGATGCTCGGATGGTGGGCTTGGCCTTATAGAGAGGAGCATTTACAAATTAAAAAGTTAGCCCAGGCTCATTTTCAATATACCCATTACTATTGGCATGTTGATCCGACAATGCCATTTGGGTATATGGGCATCTTTCTAATGACGGATAGTGCTCTGGCTCCCAACATTCCTGAACATTATCATAGGGTTCCCGAAAAATTACTACGCTATTATAATGCAGAGCTTCATTCGGCCTCATTTGTACTTCCTACTTGTTTTACAAAAGAGGAAGGTTTTATTCACGGTTAATTAATTGAGTTAAGGAAGAAGCGTGAAAATAATATATCTATAGCATAGGTGTTCGGGATTTTAAAATTTCTCATTTAATGGTGAATGGTGAATGATAAATGGTGAATGATGAATGGTGAATGATTAATGGTGAATGATGAATGATTAATGGTGAATGATTAATGGTGAATGATTAATGGTGAATGATGAATGATTAATGGTGAACGGATAATTAGATATCAAAAATGATTATTGCCGTTCAAGTTAATGTTGTCAAAAGAAATTCATCCTTAACCATTTATTTTTTAAAAATCAGTCATTTACAATAATCCAGAACACCTATGATATCTATAGAGAAACCAAATGTTTTAAAAAACTTGGTTTTTTGCCTTTTGTGTGGGTATTTTATTTAGCCGCAACTCCCTAAGTGCTGCGGTTCTTCGAGCTAACGACACGCATAACGCAATACAATGAGCGTGCATGGTAACCAATCTGGTTAGCCAGTTTATCAGCGGTACAGGTACTTTCTTTAAAATGATCAGCAATGGCAAGAACCGCAACTACAAACACAGGCGACAACAAACCGTTTCTAGTCTTTATCTGTAATGCATGCAATAGGGAAACGCTATAGTGTGCAGTTTTAAAGTGAGTCATTAAAAAAGCATAGAGTTTTAGGGCGAAAATTGCCAAGCCGAAACGTTCAGGAACAAGTTGCAAACCGGTTCCAGCACAAATAGCATCCCTCGAAGGGATGCTATCCGTTATGGCTGAACGAAATATTGAGTCGTGTAGCAAGATCGTCTTCAACGATGTACTCTTCCTCCGCTGGCACATCAGGCAAAGGTAAACCATTGTGTATCGCTTCCTGAATTTGCCGTGCCAACGAGGTGACTTCTTGCAGTCCAATAATCCATTCATTGATATACGAACAAAGGGTTTCACCCCGGATGCCAATTTGAATGGCGCGTCTACCAAGCTTGTTGCCGACAAGTGCTCTATCGGGATCCCATTGATGTCGTACATCCGAGGCTTTTAAAGCTAAATGCCATTCTCGCTCTGAAGAATAAAGATGGGGTGAGTAGGTGGTTTGCACCGATTGAGACAGTATTTTTTTGAAACCAATATGAGACAGTTTTATTTTCAAAATGGCAGTTTGTCGGAGTTTGGTGGCATATCCGGAGCGATAAAGCATCCACCCGTAAGAAGGTTTAATCCATGTCATTCTATCAAATCCAAACCCTTTTCCAAAAGTACCCTTTTCAAGCGCAGCCTCAACAATGGATGGCTTAAAGGCTTGATAAACATAGATGCCATCAAAATCGTAATTGGCAAAAATTTTACGGCTCATTCAAAAATCCCCCCTAACCTCTCCAACAAGAAATAATTTTTGGTAGTTTTGAAATGTGGGTGATATGTTTTCTTGTTCTGCGTTTTTCTCCGAAAAACGCGGAACCAGAAAGGAGTCCAAACTTTAGTTTGGGTGGTTGGGCAAAACTAAAGTTTGGACTCCATCACCTTTATGCACCACTACCAAATTTTTAGGCAGTTGCAGTACGAAACAACCGAAAAAAATTCTCCGTCGTCG
>QNER01001251.1 GCA_003646175.1 Candidatus Parabeggiatoa sp. nov. 1 | reverse complement strand
CGATCCCACCCTACGAAACACTTGTGTGTATAGAGTAAACCTTATCCGTTTATTTCGCGTATCCGTTGTACTAAAGATAGATTGATAATGACCCGGTTTTCGGGAATACGCCCCTTTGAGTTCACTTCTTTTCTACTCGCACTTCAATCACTTGTTCACCATTAAACACCACCATCCCATTTTCTAAAGAATAACTACAAGGATTGCTTATAAAAAAGGATTGATGAGTGAGTATGTTCTCGCTCTAATCTTCAATGGCAAACAATTCTTGTCGTGGGCAAGCGGGCTTACTATTTTTGGGTGTTTTTTAGTTCTAACAGCCCGCTTACCCACCCTACGAAACACTTGTGTGTATAGAGTAAACCTTATCCGTTTATTTCGCGTATCCGTTGTACTAAGGATAGATTGATAATGACCCGGTTTCGGGAATACGCCCCTTTGAGTTCACTCCTTTCTTACCAGCACATTGATAGTCTGCTCACCATTAAACACCACTGTCCCGTTTTCCAAACGATAACCAAAGTAAATCAGATAGTTACCGTCGCCTAGTTCACCTTGATAGATAGCAATGGGTTGAGTCGCAGCCAATGTCACGTCATTTTTGGCAGCGACGAGCGTTGCCGGATCGCCATCCCAAAGCTTGGCTTGTTTTTGGTTATCAACCATATAAAAGGACTCAACCGGGGGCACTTCTTTTGTGTCTTTCGACAGCGGTGTCAAACCAGCCACAATCAGAAGATCGGCCTTTGAGCCAACATGATTGGCAGAAACCGCGATTTCACCGGTTATCGAGATGGGTTGATTTGGAGACAGCGTCAGTGTGGTCTGATAATCTTGATCCGCAACCGAAGCACCGCCTCTAAAAACCGTATTCACCTGCCCACACTTATCATTGGGGCATAAAATCGCAGTGCCTTGGCCTAAACTGGGTAATTCGTCTCGCTCAACATGCACCAAGATCGGTTGTTCCCCATTAAAGACTATAAGCCCGTTTTCGAGGCGATAACCAAAGTATATCAACAGCTCCGCGGGTTCTTCGCTTAACACACCTTGGTAGATGGCCACTGGCTGATTTGCGACCAGCAAGAGTTCTTCCTGAGCGGCCACCAGCGTTGCAGGTTCAAGCCCCCATTCAATCAAACGCAGCTGATTATCAACCATCAAGAATTGTTCCGTCTCAGAAGACTCAAGGCGAGATTGGATAAGCACTAAAATATCGGCATTTTGGTCAACATGGGTCGCATCCACTTCGATTTCACCGATTATCGAGATGAGTTCAGATGGTGAAATCGACAGGGTGGATTGATAATCTAGGCCGTTGACCAATGCGCCACCTTTAAACACGGCCGTGATATCGCAGTCATCCGGTTGACAAGGAATCGCTGAGCCTTTACCTAAACTGGGCAACGGTTCGCCTTCATTGTCCACAATGATCAATTTCGCGTCGGCCAAACGACCTAACTCGGCCGAGCCGGTCACATCGAAGAGCTTGAAATGCACCGTTTCGGCGTTTTCGATGGCCTCATCTTCAAGAAGCGTCACAGCCAAAGGCTTGGGTTTGCTATCGCCATCAGCCCATGTCAATGTCCCACTCGCACCAGTGTAGTCACTGCCCGCCGTCGCAGTGCTGTCACCCGTTGTTAGGTATTGCACCGACACCGCACCGTCTTTCCCGCCGATACGATTCACCATGAGATGTTTCAATTCGCGGTTTCCTTCCTTGACGAAATAGGTTGAGGCTGCAAATTGTAGTACACCGGCTGTAGCCGTCTCAGTCTCATTGTCAGTAATAGACAACGTCGCCTGCGTCTGACTACCCAAAGTGGCACCGCCCGTCGGCTTGGAGAGGATGAATTGGAGTGTTTCGGTTTCTTCAAACTCTTTGTCATCAAGGATTGTGAGCGGCAAAGTCTTAGGTTTAGTATCACCATGGTACCACTTCAACGTACCACTGGCACCGGTGTAGTCACTGTTAGCGGTCGCGGTACTTTCACCCGTTGTTAGGTATTGCACCGACACCACACCATCACTGCCACCGCTGCGAGTCACGGTGATGTCCTTAAACTCGCCGTCTTTTTCATCAGCTTCAAAACCGGCAGCTGCGAATTGCAATACGCCGGGTTCGGTCACTGGTTCTGGGTTTGTTGGAGTCGTTCCTGGATCCGGCATGACGACTGGTGGTGGAACATCATTATCGGTGATGCTTATTGTTGTATTAACCGGACTACCCAAAGTCGCACCACCGCTAGCATTGCTTAGGGTAAACAGAATGATTTCGGTTGCTTCAACTTGGGCATCATCAATTAGAATGATATTCAAGGATTTAGCACTGTCATCACCGGCGCTCCAAGTCAATGTGCCACTGCCACCGCCCGTGTAGTCACTTCCGGTTGTTGCGGTGCTGGCGTCGGCTGTATCATATTGCACCGACACTTGTCCATCACTGCCGTCGGTGCGAGTGACAGTAATATTAAGGGTACCGTCTGATTCATTGGCCGATAAGCTGCTCGCGGTAAATTGCAATATACCGGGCCTCTGAACTGGCGCGACAACATCATTGTCGGTAATGGACAACGTCGTTTGAATCGGGTTCCTCAAGCTGGCACCGCCCGTCGGCGTGGAAAGGGTGAATTTAACCGTTTCGAGTACTTCAACTTCATTATCATCAATCAGATTGAGGTTCAATGGCTTAGCACTACTGTCGCCATCGGCCCAAGT
>QNER01001250.1 GCA_003646175.1 Candidatus Parabeggiatoa sp. nov. 1 | reverse complement strand
ATGGTACGACAGTGGTTGTCAAGGAAGTCGATACCAGCGTGCGCCTTGAAAAGGTGTATAATTTCACCGTCGCCAATACCCATAACTACTTTGTGGGTGTGGATGGGGTGTTGGTGCATAATGTAAGCAAAAATGATAAGGCTGCAATGGCTCTGGGCGCTATAATGCAACTTTATCCCGTTGTGGCTCCCGTCGAGTTACCACCTGATTATAATCCCCACCCTGGGGTTACTGAACCTTCTCCACTAAAAGAAAAGGTCCGGCCTGATGATAACAAAGGGCAAGGGAAAGGAGGTGGAAAAGGAAAGGGACGTGGAAAAGGGAAAAACCCAAATGGGGGAAGAAATTATCCCAAGATACCACCAAAATGTCTGGGTATATAAGAACAAGCAAGTACTAGGTGGGATTAAAGGCCGAATTAAGGCCATAGCAGCAAATTAAGCCGTAGGAAAGTCGGTTTTAGGCTCAAATTTTTTTCTGAAAAACTTGAGCCTAAATCTTTTTTTATTTATTTTATAAGTTCAGGTTTGGCTATATTATTAGAAGAAAAGTGAGAGAAATGAGCATTATTACTGTTTGATAATTCCAAAATCGTTATATAGGCTTATATTCATTAATTTATTGAAATAGATCGACTGAAAATGCGATTAGGTTTGAAAAAAATACCTGTGTCTCGCTCGCTTGTGCTTTTTTAAACGGCGGCTCAAAAATCGGTCAATTATTTGGGCGAAAATTCGTTAAAACTCGTGACTCATTTCAATCGAAAAAATACCTAAAAAATTTCAATCCAATCGGCTGAAAGCAATGAGAATTTTCATTCTATTTTCATTCTAATTTCAATAAGTTTAATATAACTTAATGAACCACTGATTTCTGAACTATCAGACGGTGCTCTCGCTTTTTAAAATATTATGGTATTTAATGAGTTATACCAATTCTTAACTTATGTTACACAGTCTAATTATGAAAAATAAACCTAGGAAACTTGGTAAAAAAACGACGACGGAGTTTGAAACTCTTTTTAAGCAAGCTAAACGTTTATATCGTTTGCAACGCTATGAAAAAACTCTAGCTAAATTGGATGACGCAATACAAATCGAATCTAATTGTTTGGAAGCATTTCTTTATCAAAGCAACGCCCTAATAGCATTAGGGCGTTATGAAGAAGCACTGGCAACTTCTGACAGAGCTATTCAACTCCAAACTGATAACCCTGATGTTTGGTATAATCGTGCTATTATATTAAAACATCTAAATTTTTTGGAAGAGTCTTTAATAAGTTATGATAAGGCCATTGAGTTGAAACCGGATTTCTATGAAGCTTGGTATAATAAAAGTACCTTGCTTAACCAATTAGATCAGCATGAAGAGGCCCTAGCCGGTTGTGAAAAGGTTATTCAAATAGCTCCTGACAACTCTCTTCATTGGTACCTTCATGGAGTCTTACTCAGCTTATTAAACCGTTATGAAGAAGCGATAGTGAGTTTTGATAAAACCACTCAACTTAATCCCAACTATGTTGCTGCTTCTTGGGAACGTGCCAAAGCTTTAGCTAAATTAGGTCGTCTTGAGGAAGCCACTGCCATTTTTGCAGAATTAATGAAAACTCACCCTGGCTTACTGGAAAAACAATTACAAATTTTTTCTGAAGATCGTTCATTTTTAGAAAACCCTGAACTGGAAAAATTATTTCAAATTATTTCTGAATATCTGGCTTCAAAGGAACAAAACACCTAGCGAGCGAGCGTCGCATGGGTATCATTACGGGTGGGTTTCGCTATCTTTTGAGCAATAATTAATTTATTCCCATGAACCAACTCCTTATCCAAAAACGGTCAGATAAATAGCCGTGTCAACTATGGCTATAACTCACTCAGACATTCGCATTAAATTAAGTAATCTCAATGGATTAGTATATGTCCGCTCTCAGTCTGATAACGATACTTTATTAAATCAGGCGGGTGACTTGACGCTGACTCGTGACTCTGATAATGGCCTCCTCAAAGGCACCTTTTTAGGCAAAGTCCGCACCGAGTTGACGCACAACTCGTTTGGTGAATTGCAAACTGAAACCGCGAGTTACGACGGCAATGTCCTCTATCACGTCCAATACACACGCGACAAGTTAGGACGTCTCACCGCCAAAACGGAAACCCTCGAAGGCCTCACCACAACATCGGCCTATCAGTATGACCTCACTGGCCGTTTGGTGTCGGTAGAAGTGGATGGCGTGGTCACGAAATACCGTTATGACGACAACGGCAATCGCACCCATGTCAACGAGACTCAAGTTGCGACGCTAGACAACCAAGACCGTTTGCGGCAATATGACGACATTAGCTACACTTACACAGCTAATGGAGAATTGCTGACTAAAACCAAGGCGGCTCAAACAACTCGTTACAGTTACGATGTTTTGACCAACCTCACCAAAGTTGAATTGCCGTCTGGTGACCAAATTGAATACGTGGTTGATGGCAAAGATCGCCGTGTTGGGAAGAAAGTCAATGGTGTTCTGAAAGAAGCCTATCTCTATCAAGGCGATATCAACCCGGTGGCGGCCCTCAACAGTGATGGCAAAGTCATTGCCCAGTATATCTACGCCAGCCAAGACCATGTCCCTGACTATATCATCACGGACAGCGCGACTTATCGCCTGATAACTGACCATCTTGGTAGCGTCAGACGGGTTGTTGATATCAACACCGGCGAAATTGTCCAACGT
>QNER01001249.1 GCA_003646175.1 Candidatus Parabeggiatoa sp. nov. 1 | reverse complement strand
TGGTCGCCCAATCGCCAACACCCAACTTTATATTTTAGACCAAAATATCCAACCGACCCCGATTGGTGTGCCGGGTGAATTACACATAGGCGGTGCGGGTGTTGCAAGAGGCTATCTCAATCGCCCTGAGTTGACTATCGATAAATTCATCAAAAACCCCTTTAGTGATGATCCCAAAGCACGTCTCTACAAAACCGGCGACTTAGCCCGCTATTTGCCTGACGGCAACATAGAATATTTGGGTCGGATTGATAATCAAGTCAAGATTCGTGGTTTTAGGATTGAACTGGGCGAAATTGAAGCGGTATTGATCAGGCACCCGGCGGTATTAGAAACTGTAGTCTTATGCTATGAGGTGCAACCTAAAAATAAACAATTGATAGCTTATGTGGTTCCATACCGAGAAGCCCCCAAGATTGTTGACAACAAATCTATCCAAGAATCCAATGTTGAACTCATTTCACAATGGGAGCATATTTTTGAGGATAGTTATAGCCAGTCTCTCCCCGGTATCGATCTGACCTTCAATATTGCTGGTTGGAATAGTAGCTATACCGGTTTACCTCTGCCAGCAGAAGAAATGCACGAGTGGGTTGATTCGACTGTCAATGCCATTCTTTCCCTACAACCCAACCATGTTTTGGAAATTGGTTGTGGTACGGGATTGTTATTGTCCAGTATTGCCCCTAACTGTCCCCAATATTGGGGAACCGACTTTTCACCCGTGGCATTACAACAAGTTGAGCAACTTAAACGTACTGTGGCTAATTTAGCCCATGTAGCACTTTTTAAGCGAACAGCAGATGATTTTAGTGACATGGGACAGGAAAGCTTTGATACCGTTATTCTCAACTCAGTCATTCAGTATTTTCCCAACGTCACCTATCTTATAGACGTGTTAAAAAAGGCTATCACAATCGTGAAACCGGGGGGCCACATCTTCGTTGGTGATGTTCGCAGTTTGCCGCTACTGAAGGCTTATCATGCGTCGGTTCAACTTTATCAAGCACCGGATTCGCTGACTCAGTTAGAATTACAACAACGTGTGCAACAACGCATGAGGCAAGAAGAGGAACTGGTCATTGACCCAACCTTTTTCACGGCCTTAAAACACCATTTCCCCAAGTTGACCAATATGCAAATTCAGTTGAAACGGGGTCATCATCATAATGAACTGACACGGTTTCGCTATGATGTCATTCTTCAAGTGGAAGGGCCTGTTTCTCAGACAGTAGATATACCGTGGCAAGATTGGCAAAGTCATCCATTGACATTACCGACTCTTCGCCAACGGTTACTACAAGGGGAAAGGGGAAGTAAGGAAAAGGGAAATGAGAAAGAGGAAATGAGGTCTCAGGCCAAGGAAACTCCGTTCCAAGGTTTTGGGGTGCGAGGTGTGCCTAATGCACGTCTTGGAACTGAAATGAAGGTGTTGGAATGGCTTGCCAACGCTGCACCAACAGAAACGGTCGGCCAACTACGGGAGGCTCTATCAAAACATCAGCCCATCGGTCTAGACCCAGAATACTTATGGAAATTAAGCGATGAGTTACCTTATGAGGTGATTATTAGTTGGGCCGCAGCCAGTACTGATGGCAGCTACGATGTGTTGTTTGCACCTCGCGCAGATTTGGACAATAAACTAAAGGCATTTCCCCTTTCCAATTCTCCCTTTCCCATTTCCCCGAGTAAAAAACCTTGGCATCACTATGCCAACAATCCATTACAAGGGAACCTGAATCGGAGATTGGTGCCACAACTGCGCCAATTCCTACAGGACCAACTGCCCGACTATATGGTGCCGTCGGCGTTTGTGATGTTAGAGGCCCTACCTTTGACTCCCAATGGTAAAATAGATCGCCGTGCGCTATTGGTACTAGAAACCTTGCAAGACCGTCAGGAAGATTATATAGCCCCTCGTACTGCCACTGAAGAAACATTAGCCTGTATCTGGAGGGAGGTTTTAGGACTAGAACGAGTGGGTATTCACGAAAATTTCTTTGAACTAGGCGGCCATTCTCTACTCGCCACTCAAGTGATGTCACGGGTACGGGATACTTTTTCGATAGAACTACCACTGCGCTACCTATTTGAATCACCTACTGTGGCGAGTTTGAGCGAACATATTAATAAGAAAAGAAAAATGACCAAGAAAAGAAAAATGACCCAAAAACGACCACCACCTACAAATCACTCATCAAATGACCGAGAGAAGATTGTGTTATGAAAAATCTCTCCGTACCAAACAACAACTTTTGACACTGGGGTCGTTAAGTCTTATTGATTATATCAATACCAGACTTATTCCCCCTTCGGGGTTGGCGCGTCGGGGGCACAAGTAGGCTAAAGCCTACTAAGTCTCTTAGAGTGCCCTGATACGTACTTAAGCTTTTAGACAACGGCTTTAGCCGTTGGCGTTAGGGTGGTACGGAAACTTCCGCCTTACTGTACGAGTGCGGGAGAACGGAAATCCCCATACCACTAACAGCCAACAGCTTGCACCAGTTGTCTAAAAGCACCAGTTGTCTAAAGCCTACTAAGTCTCTTAGAGTGCCCTGATACGTACTTAAGCTTTTAGACGACGGCTTTAGCCGTTGGCGTTAGGGCGGTACGGAAACTTCCGCCTTACTGTACGAGTGCGGGAGAACGGAAATCCCCATACCACTAACAGCCAACAGCTTGCACCAGTTGTCTAAAAGCACCAGTTGTCTAAAGCCTACTAAGTC
>QNER01001248.1 GCA_003646175.1 Candidatus Parabeggiatoa sp. nov. 1 | reverse complement strand
TTTGACTTTCTGCACAATGGTAATATGCCCAAAACGTTCCCGTCGGTGCAATATATGATTAATCACTGAAACAAGCGGCGCGCAGCCCAATCCCCCAGAAACCATTATCACATCTTGACCTTCCGCTTCACGCAGAGGCCAGCCTCGCCCAAACGGGCCTCGAATACCCAAACGTTGTCCGACATGGAGTTTGACCAGCCCTTTGGTGACGCGCCCGACTCGGTTAATGGTATGGATCAACAAATCTTCGTGTTCCGGATCCGAAACGATAGAAATCGCGACTTCGCCAACCCCATACAAGTACAGCATATTAAACTGACCCGGATCATAAGTATAAGTGGCATGTTCGAGAGGATTGGTCAAACGCAGGTGCAACGTAAAAATCGTTTTTGATTCTTGCACAAATTTAACCACTTCGGCCTCTTTGGGAAGATAGGCATTGGGGGCAGCTTGTACTAAACTATGACTAGGCATGATTGCTTTCTCCACAAATAACGTTGGCTTCTTCAGTAATATCAATACCGACGGGACACCAAGTAATACAACGTCCACAACCCACACAGCCGCTTCTCCCATATTGCTCATGCCAAGTCCCCAGTTTGTGGGTTAACCATTGACGGTAGCGTAACAGGGTTGAGTCGCGTAGCACAAAACTGTGCATATAGCTATGCCCAGCGGTAAAACAAGAATCCCATTGCCGATAGTGTTCACTGGTATGTCCATCTAAACTGGGCATTTCCCCTTCGCTGTGACAAAAACAGGTGGGACACACTGACGTACAATTGGTACAAGAAAGACAACGCTTAGCAACTTCTTGCCAGCGGGGATGTTCCAAGTTAGCAAATAAGGTTTCTTTCAGATGTCGGGAGGGGAGACTACGCTTTTGTACTTCAATAGCGGTGTTATGTTGACGTTTTGCGGCGGACTGCTGTGCTTCTGTCACTTCTTGCAAGGGCAACAGGGTTAACATCGTTTGGCCTCTGTCACTTTTGGCACGGACAATAAAACCGTCATCTATCTCGGTGAGGGCTATATCAAAACCAGATTTGACTGAAGCCCATCGCCGGTGGAATGGCAAAAACAAGTGTCAGCCGGATGGCTACAATCAACCACTATTAGAAACAAGGCCCGACGTCGCTTATTGTAATAAGTATCAGGATATTGTTGGTAACAAAAATGTTGGTCTTGTAAGTGCATCGCGGCTACATCACAGGCACGCAAACCAATCACGGCTGTCGCGTGTCCCTCTGGCAGGGTTTCTGAAAAACTGATTTTCTCACTTTGGTCCTGTTTGACACGCCAAAGCGTTTCTCGTGGCGCAAACGTGAGTGGCTTAAGGGCTTGTGGCCCATTGGCCCACGCAAAATAACGTGAATCCTCTGAAGATTCTAATTGATACTGTCCAGGGGATTGTTTATCACGGATACCTTGCGGTAAATCAGTTACTTTATTCAGAGTGTCATAAACGATGGCACCGTCTTTAACCTGTGGTCCAACACAGTGATAACCGTATCGTTTTAAAACATTCAACAGGTTTTGAAAATTATCGCGGGGTAGGAATTTCATTATGGTTACTTTCTCGTGTTTTTTGGGGATTATAAAAAAACCGCCAACCCACCTTTGTAACTACAAGGATTTGTTATAAGCAAGGATAAATAGTACAACGGATTAGGGGAATAAACGGATTAATTGATGAACGGGCGCATTTCCATTTTCCGGGTTATCATATGAGTACAACGAATTACGTGGATAAACGAATGAAGTATCTTGGCATAAGTTATCGGGTATTTGAACACGGTTAAGTGATTGATTGATAACAAATCACATTCCGGTCAATTTTTGCCGAGGTACTTACTTCCCCAAACCCTAATGGCACGCACGATAGGAAATAAGTTCCAGGGGCGTTACCACGGGCGTAGATAATAAGCACCTTCGGTGCTTGGTTTTTAACAGGGGCAACGCCCCTGGCTTTTTTTCGTGGCTATGCGATTTGTTCAAACGAAACCCATCCACGAAAGAATCAAAGTTCGTTAAGCTTTATTCGTTTATCCACGTAATTAGTTGTACTTAACCGTGAAAATGGGAATGCGCCCTTGATGAACCTATCAAACTTGATGTGCTTTTATACAGTATCGTAGGGTGGGATCGCTGTCGCTGCTTTCTCAAACATTGTCCCGAATCTTACCGACAGCGATCCCACCATCCATTTTTATCCATGAAAATAGGAACACAAATAGGCAACACGTTTAAAACCGAAATTAGCTTAAAATCAACAGCCTACCTTCGGAGTTGAGGGCGTTAGTTCTAGTCAAGCAGGAATTTTTTCCCACCTCCCCAGGTGGAACCTGGGGCTATTCACATTCAACCTGGGGTGGTGAAAATGAGGTTCCATTTGGTATTAAAACTTGAACCTATTTTTATTTCATCCGTTTAAATGTATAAAAAACAAGGAGTTACTGACATGCTTTTTATTCATCATTCATCATTCATCATTCATCATTCACCATTTTCACCACCCCACATTCAACCCCTTCAGGGTTGAAGGCGTTAGTTCTAATCAAGCAGGCGTTTTTTTCCACCTCCCCAGGTGGAACTTGGGGCTATTCACATTTAACCCCTTCAGGGTTGAAGGCGTTAGTTCTAGTACAGCAATCACTAAGTTCGCATAAGACTTTTTTAGATTGCTTTGCCCCTGAAAGGGGCTGACATACCAGCCTAGGGCAACG
>QNER01001247.1 GCA_003646175.1 Candidatus Parabeggiatoa sp. nov. 1 | reverse complement strand
CGTCAAAAACTTGAATTTGTACATCCTGAGTCTGCCAATTTGAGTTTGCCCTGCCAAGTTAAAACTAAAACTGGCAGACTCCGACGGCAAACAAACGTGCCATTATGTACCCGGAAAATGGGAATGCACCCGTGGGTATACCATTACCGATGCCTTCCAAAAAATCCTTTAAACTCAGTAAATTAAATAAGTATTTATTAATTCAATAATTAAAATTATATACTCATGGATCTCAAAAAATGGCAATTTTGGATAGACAGAGGCGGCACTTTTACCGATATTGTCGCTCAACATCCTGACGGATATTTATTAACCCATAAGCTGTTATCCGATAATCCGGGGCAATATCAAGATGCAGCGGTGCAAGGCATCCGTGATATTTTGGGCTTAGCACCGCATGATCCTTTGCCCGCTCAGCAAATTGCGGCCGTCAAAATGGGGACGACGGTAGCAACCAATGCTTTGCTTGAACGCAAGGGTGAACGCACTATCTTATTAATAACTAAAGGTTTTGGCGATGCGTTGCGTATTGGCTATCAAAATCGTCCGGATTTATTTGCTCTCAATATTATTTTGCCTGAATTATTGTATGAACAAGTCATTGAAGTTGATGAACGTTACAGTGCTGAGGGTGAGGAGTTAAAACCCGTCCCATTGGATGCGGTGCGACAGGCGTTACAAGCTGCCCGTCGCCAACGGATTTTTTCAGTCGCCATTGTTTTTATGCACGGTTATCGTTATCCCAAACATGAACAACAAGTAGCAGCGTTGGCACACGATTTGAATTTTACCCAAATTTCGGTATCGCATGAAGTCAGCCCCCTTATTAAATTAGTCAGCCGTGGCGACACCACCGTCGTTGATGCTTATTTATCACCAATTTTGCGCCGCTACGTGGACAGTGTTACCAGTGCATTGGGCAATGCGAGGCTTTTTTTTATGCAATCCAATGGCGGTTTAACGGATGCCAAACTTTTTCAGGGTAAAGATGCCATCCTTTCAGGGCCTGCGGGTGGCTATGTTGGGGCGGTTAAAACCAGTGCATTAGCCGGCTTTACTAAAGTCATTAATTTTGATATGGGCGGCACCTCTACGGATGTGTCACATTATGCCGGCGAATATGAGCGCGATTTTGAAACCCAAGTTGCGGGAATACGGATGCGAACACCGATCATGCGGATTCACACTGTTGCGGCTGGGGGGGGATCCATACTGCATTTTGATGGCTTGCGTTTTCGCGTCGGCCCCGACTCGGCGGGGGCTAAACCGGGGCCGACGTGTTATCGGCAGGGCGGGCCTTTGACTATTACTGATTGTAATGTGATGTTGGGCAAATTGCATGGGCGATTTTTTCCCAGCATGTTTGGGGTGTCAGGATGCGAACCGCTAGATGACACTGTTGTCAAAGAAAAATTTACCACCTTTGCCAAAGAGATTAGTCAAGCCACTGGGCAACAACGCACTGCCACCGAAGTTGCCGAAGGCTTTTTAAAAATTGCTGTTGATAGCATGGCAAATGCGATTAAAAAAATTTCCGTGCAACGCGGTTATGACGTGACGGAATATACATTGTGTTGTTTTGGCGCGGCGGCTGGGCAACATGCTTGCTTTGTTGCAGAGGCTTTGGGCATTAAAACTATTTTCATTCATCCTCAAGCCGGGGTGCTATCTGCATTAGGCATGGGTTTGGCGGATATTCGCACCATGCACGAAAAATCTATCACGGTGGAATTGAGCGACACGTTGATTGGTGAATTGGAAAGCGTTTTAAAAGATATGGAAAAACAAGGACGTAGCGAATTACATCAGCAAAATGTCCGCGAAGAAAATATCACTGTGCAATATAAGCTGCATTTGCGTTATGCGGGAACAGACGCTGCTTTATTGGTAGATTTTGCGCCTTGTGCCAATATGAAAGTGGCGTTTGCAGCTGCCCATCAGCAACATTTTGGGTTTGTGCGTTACGATGATACGCCTTTGATTGTGGAGGCGGTTTCGGTGGAAGTTGTGGGAGGAGATCGCGAAAAGGGGATAGCGAAAAGGGAACAGCAATCAAAGCGTTATGAAGATGGCACTGTGAGCCCCGTTGGCACAGTAAAAATGGTGAGTGGTGAGCAAATTTACACCACGCCGGTTTATTCGCGTGATAGTTTACCGGTGGGCCAAAAAATCATTGGCTCTGCCATTATCATTGAAAAAACCGGTACGACGGTGGTTGAACCCGGTTGGCAAGCCGAAATAACGCCTCGTTATGATATTGTTTTAACTCGTTATCTGTCACCGCCTGCGCCAAACCTTGAAGGTTTTACCGAGGACAAAACTTTTCTGCCTGCGCCAAACCTTGAAGGTTTTACTGAGGACAAAACTTTTCTGCCTGCGCCAAACCTTCAAGGTTTGCCAAACCTTGAAGGTTTTACCGAGGACAAAACTTTTTTGCCTGCGCCAAACCTTCAAGGTTCGCCAAACCTTGAAGGTTTTACCGAGGACAAAACTTTTCTGCCTGCGCCAAACCTTCAAGGTTTGCCAAACCTTGAAGGTTTTACCGAGGACAAAACTTTTCTGGAGGAGTATATAAGCCCTCGAATCAGCACCACCGTTGATCCCGTCATGCTGGAGATTTTCAGTAATCTTTTTATGTCAATAGCAGAGCAAATGGGAGCGACGCTGGCAAATACGGCTTATTCCGTCAATATCAAAGAGCGTTTAGATTTTTCCTGCGCGGTGTTT
>QNER01001246.1 GCA_003646175.1 Candidatus Parabeggiatoa sp. nov. 1 | reverse complement strand
CCCTACATGATTTTTTTAAAATACCTCAAAATTTATGCTTCAGTACTTATGTACAGGACAAAAAAGTGTTCGAGTCATTTAGCTCACGCTAAATGACAGAAGGGCAACCATAAAGGATTGCCCCTACAAACCATAATGTTGTTTAGGGGCAATCCCTTGTGGTTGCCCTTATGTGAAGCATTCCCATTTAACGACCCCAGTGCCCACGAATCTAAAAATCCGTTTAGACCCAAAATCCGCTGTACTCATCCACTAAAATAAACATGAAAAAAGATAATAAGAAGCGTCTGGTGGGCAACAAAAACACGTTGCTCACCCCACATTAGCAACTCTCAATCAAGAACATAATCATTTCTTTATACATCTTAATAACAGCGTTATCACCAGCATGTTTAACAATATGCTCAAACCCCGGAGACGAATTCGCCTCAATAAGCCACCAGACGCCGTTGTTATCAACAGCAACATCCAAACCACAAAATGGAATCACCATCTTGTTAAAAAGTGTTGAACAAAATTGATCTATTTCAGTCAGTAAATACTTATCCGCGACTAAAACGGCTTTTGCACCGTTCCAATGCAATGGACTTAAATTGCCCTCATAAATCGCATTTTCAATATCTTTCTCATAAGCAAAAACCAGAGAACCATTCAAATAAATCGCACGGTATTCTGTTTTTATCTCTATATAATCTTGTGCCAATGCCACATAATCAGGCTTCTTGCTATTCATGTCAAAAATGCTTGTTATTGAACAAAGCAAAGAATTCCTATCATCGGCTTTAAAAACATGAGCCCCCAGCGAGCCTCTATTCTTTTTAACGATTAGAGGGTATTGGAATTTGCTTTCAATCGCATTGGCGATTTCTTGATAACTCTTTGCTTCAAGATACTTCAGATATTTTTCATCACAATCAGGATTAAGAAACCCAACAGTCCTGGGTAAATTTATCGCGTTGTGGAAGAAACAATAGAAAAATTCCTTATCAACACATAATTGCACAACGGATTGCGGATTTAACGGCGTTGTCCAATTAATAAATAAAAAGGATTTTTTGTTGAACGACAACTCAACAACATTATGAGTGGAATGATAGGTTTTATATGCAACATCCAACTCGTTGCAGGCTTGTATGAGTAATTTTAAGTTTGCGTTCATATTAAACCCGAGTAATTTAAAAACACGTTGCAGATATGAATGGCGAAACTGTTTTCCAAACTAAAGTTTGGACTCCAAAATCACTATTCTACCTGCAATACTTCCGCCACCGTATAGAATGAACCAAACACAATAATTCTATCCTCCTCTTTTGTGTGGGCAAGCAAGTATTTGTAAGCAGTTGTAATAGAAGGATAAGTATTAATACGTGTGACACCGATAGCGGATAACTGCTCAACGAGGTACTGGACACTGGCACTGCGCTGTGCATTTAAAGCGGCAACATACCAATGATCTATACTCTCTTGCAGCACGGTTAAAACCCCAGCAATATCCTTATCCTTAAGCATACCCACCACCGCATGAGTTTCACCTTGACAAACCTGTTGATAGAGTAAATCCCTCAAGACTTGTGCCCCCAAAGGATTATGCGCGACATCCAATATGCGCGTCACCCGCCCTGGTAACACCTGAAAACGGCCTGGCAGATTGACATTCATTAATCCTTGATGTACGGCCGATTCTGGCACAACAAAACTTTTTCCATCCTTGGTTCTAGGCGCAGCTTGCACGAGCAAATCCAGCACCATCAACACCCCGGCCGCATTTTGCAATTGAAAATCGCCTGGCAAACTGGGCAATGGTAAATCAAAATAGCCACGTTTTTTAATAGCAGCCGGTTTTTCAACAACTTGCCATATCCAAGTATGACCCTCTGTTTTTGTGTCACTAAAATCACGGCCTAAATAATATAATGGTGCTTGCAACAGCTCGGCGTGTTTAATCAAACTTTGCGGCGGATTAGCATCGGAGCAAACAGCAGGGTGCTGTGCCCGAAAAATCCCAGACTTTTCAAAACCAATACTTTCTCTATCAGCTCCCAACCACTCAACATGATCGATACCTATCGCGGTGACTAAAGCAATTTCAGCGTCAAAAAGATTCACCGCATCCAACCGGCCCCCTAATCCCACTTCAAGCACCGCTAAATCAACTTCATTATCCTGAAACACCAGCATAGCGGCTAAAGTGGCAAACTCAAAAAATGTCAGAGAAATATTATCACGGACTTCTTCTATTAAATTAAACGCATCACAAATTTGGGCATCACTCGCCTCAATACCAGCAATACAAATCCGCTCGTTATAACGCAACAGATGGGGAGAAGTGTAACGCCCGACGCGATAACCGGCTGCGGATAATATCGCATCCAGTAAAACCACACTTGAGCCTTTACCATTAGTACCCGCGACGCTAATAATAGGAAATGGTGGCGGTAACAAATTCAGACGTTGGGCAACAGTACGAATACGAGTCAGCCCTAATTCGATTTCACGGGGATGTAATGAGTTTTGCCAATCAAGCCATTGATTAAGGGTAGTGAAACGCATGTCAGTTATCAATATAAAAAATATTTATTTTAAAGTAAAGTATTTCGTGATGCTATCGCTTGATTTTGCGATAGTATCACTTTTGCGGTTCAAGACTTGATTTCGTGATGCTACCGCTTGATTTTGCGATAGTATCACTTTTGCGGTTCAAGACTTGATTTCGTGATGCTATCGCTT
>QNER01001245.1 GCA_003646175.1 Candidatus Parabeggiatoa sp. nov. 1 | reverse complement strand
TTTGTCATATTTCTCCTTATGTCAAAATAACAGTTTAGTTTATACTCAAAAAGATCACAAATTAAACTTTATTAATTGTGCCCATGCTGAGTATAGTTGAGTTTGTGGCCTAGTTAAGTATAATATCTGGTGGTTTTTTTGAGAAATTGTGGGCCATTGGCATAATTAGGCCTATCTTTTCTACAAGCTGGCCCATTTTTAAAGCAATGCGTTCAAATTTTTTAGGCGATAAATCGCCTACTACAAACTACAATTAGGCCTATCTTTTCTACAAGCTGGCCCATTTATTTTTAAAACCGGTTTTGCTACGCGCAATGCGTTCAAAATTTTTAGGCGATAAATCGCCTACTACAAACTACAATTAGGCCTATCTTTTCTACAAGCTGGCCCATTTTTAAAGCAATGCGTTCAAAATTTTTAGGCGATAAATCGCCTACTACAAACTAAAGTGTGGTTTTTCATACCCACACGGCAAAAATTTCTTTGTCCTGAAACTGAATCTCTTCCTCTTTGTAGGTTTTGCCTTTGTTGAAATCATAAATCAACAGATACCCCTTTTTGAGCGAGTAGATGTCGAGATAATCACTGAACTGTTGCAAGCCTTCTTGATGATATTTTTCCCCGTACCACCGTTTGAGCTCAATGACATACCGTTTGTTTTGATAGGTGATGACGATATCCATGCGTCGTTCATCGGCGACGACGGGTTCTTTGAACTCAAATCCTCGGCCGTTCAAGATAGGTTTGAGAAAGGCTAAAAACAATAACCGCCCTTCTCGTTCCAAAAAAATCGTGTCTTGCTGAGCATGGTTTTCCTGCATAAAAGCTTGAAATCGCTGTAATATTAGCTGAACATCCAAACCTTCAGCGGTAAAATATTCCGGCCCACCGAAACCATTAATGTCCCCATATTGGGTTCGCATGGTTTTCGAGATCATGTAGGCATAAATCCGTTGCTCGAAAATGCGGTTATGGATTTGACAATGTCCTCGCTCTGAGGGTTTCAAGATGCCATACAAATGCGCCAAGTTAATCACTGGATCGGCAATCGTAAATTTGAGACTTTTGCCATTGATGACGAGATGGAAAATCAGCTCATACAAGGCCTGATTGTTCTCCAAATTTTTGACTAAACTATCAAATAGGGTAGTTGTGTAGGCCTCATCCACAATCATTTTAAAAGCCGCTTCCACATCAGCAACCGACCCGTTTTTCTCCGTTCTATTTGGGATAATCTCTTCATCTATAAATTTGCACAGCTTACTAACCAAGTAGGGATAACCGCCACTATAGTAATATAAACGCGCCGCAATAGCCGAGATGTCGGGTTGTATCTGCTTATCAAGGCTGTAATCTTGTAACATTGTCTCAATTTCATGCGGCGCAAAACTCAAATCCACCTTGAAGTCAATTGCAATATTCCACGGGCTGTTGTAGCCAGAGGCCTCATCGGGACGGATTTTTCGTTTAAGGGTTTTTATATCATGCACGCCGGCCAAAATGACTGATTGGAAGCTGTGATCACGTCCTTCGTGTTGCTGTAGATATTTATCCCGTAACATACTCATAAAATCTAAAAAGAGTTGGTTGTTGCTACTTTTATCCACTTCATCAATCAATAGCACCAACGAGGTTTGAGGTAAGCTATCCCGCTTCAGTTTGGTAATAAATTGTGAGAGCAGAGGCAGAGTATTCGTCTTTTCCAAATATTGGGTGGTCAATTGGGCCAGCTCCGAACAGTGTAAAAACTCAAACTCTCGGATAAACATTGAAAGAAAGAGCCGTACAAATTTATCGACATGTTGATGCGTATCGGCATCAATTCCCTCAAAGCTAATTTTCAACGCGATACAATCATCACGCTGGTTGAGTTGTTTGGCGAGTAAAGACAAGATCGTTGTTTTGCCAAACTGACGTGGCCGATTGATGGTGAAATATTTACCTTTTTCTACAAAGGCAATAATCTGCTTAAGTTTATCTGAATTATCGACCATGTAATGACGGTTGGGAATACATAAACCAGTATCATTAAACTCTTTTTGCATCATTCTCTCCTAGTTATGTTCGGATTATTTAGAGATTCAGATAATTAATTTAGTCTCCTTTAGGAGACAGTAGCTCTTAGACAAACCCAGTAACGAGCGGAGCGAGATAACTGCTTTAGCTGTTGATCATAGAACAAATTATCTTTCAAAATACGGAAATTTTAACGGGATCAGTTTTTGGGCAAAAATCCGCTGATTTTCACCACCCCAAGGCAACGCCCTAGGAAAGCCCCAACGGGGCGACATTAATATAGCCAGGGGCTTAGCCCCTGGAAAGGCGAGATTAATCTAGCCTAGGGCTTAGCCCCTGGAAAGCCCCAACGGGGCGACATTAATATAGCCAGGGGCTTAGCCCCTGGAAAGGCGAGATTAATAAAGCCAGTGTACCTACCTGGCTTCAGTAATACGCCTTATATATTAACCCGTCATAAAAATATCGCCTTATAGCCACGTTGAGTATAAAGCTTTGGGCTGCGGGCTCCTCCAAAGCTAAAGCTTTGGATTCCAACAACAATGTTCAACACGTTATTTCTTCTCAAACATCCCGGCAAAATAAGCATGCCATTTGCTGCGTTTACTCGTCATACCCGGCAAAGGTTTCATCTCTTCAAACTGAGGCGCAGTTTGTTCAGGTTCACCAGCCGCGGCTTTATAAACACGCACTTGCAGATCATACCAAGCTGC
>QNER01001244.1 GCA_003646175.1 Candidatus Parabeggiatoa sp. nov. 1 | reverse complement strand
CCGTCACACGTTGTTGTATAGTGTCATTGTCTTCACCTAACAAGTGCAATTTCAGGCGACAACCTTGTGCCGTAAGAACCTTCAAGCTATGAAATAATAGACTCGGATCACGTCCACTGACAGCAAAACGCCCGCAATGCAACAATATCATGTCTTGATTATTAATTGTCAGAATGCTATCGGGAAAATCAATTTCATCAAAGCCATTAGGTATCAGCGTCATTTTATCTTGAATGTCCGGATAGAGTTGGGCATAAGATCGCAGCATAGAAGGTGTATTAGTAATAAACGCATCAGCCCTGGTTAAAATACGCTTTTCTAGGCGCGGGAAAATGGTTTGGCTAATGAGCCTAGCCACTCGTTTTTTTTCTGATAAAGGGTTAATTGTCCAAGCATCCCGGAAATCCACTACCAGGGGTAAATGACTGGCTTTTTTAAGTAGCCAAGCGGCAACCGCTTGTGGAAACGGAGGACAACTGACATAAATGAGTTGAACTTGCCTAACTTTAAGCTGTTTTTTGATATGCCAGTAAAGATTATAAGCCCAACCGTAGGGCGCGAGATGATAGGGCTTAGTATAAGGCGTTGCCGAACGTAATCTAATGAGATTGGGATTATGTTCAGCCGTGTGCAATGTCTCATCTTTCAAAGACACGACTAGCCCTTCCCAGCCAAATTCAGGTAAATACTTAATAAATTTAGCAGAACGCAAAGCCCCGCCCATTGATTGACAGGGCGGAAAATCATAGGCAATAAAAAGTGCTTGGTGCAATTGGAAATAACCTTTGGTTAGATAACATTTTTATATATGACTGACAAACAGTCCCAACTGGTTTTTGTTTAACAAGTGTCCAAGAGTCCACGCCATTCAACGTTATTGGCTTAATACTAAAAAATAACATTTCAGTCAAGTGCCAATTTCTATATTTTTTATCAGTGAAATTTCTATAATATTTTTTATCAACATGTTTAAAAATATTGATATTTTTAGGGACTCTATTACTACGACAAAATTCACGAGCATTGGCATAATCATAACTGATTTCAGTCAATGTCCGTTGGCAGTCTCCATAAAAATTTTTAAAGGCTTCTTGTAAATATTGCATCAGAGTTGAACGTCATTTCAAAGAATTTATTTCCAAAGCGGTTTTTTCCAATTTATGAAATGGCAAAGAAAGTTTTTCAAATACAGGACTTAAATCATGACTGACTTCATCGACTTCAATTCCTTTGTTAGTTAGTTGATTAAAATAAAAATGGGTTTGCTCCTTTATAGTCATATCACTATAAACTTTCAAAGCTTCAATCATATACGGGCTATGTGAATTGACTAACACATAAACTTTATGTTGACTGACTAAATTGACTATCAATCGAGCCAGTAAAAGTTGCCATTCTGGATGCAGATGATTTTCAGGTTCATCAACGATCAGTAAATGACCCTGTTTCAGTTGCTGATTTTCAGCCAACCGTTGCAATAAACCAAAATATTTGATGCCAGTCGCCACATTAACCAATAAGATTGACTCATTTTGGCGTTGAAATACGATTCGTTTATCGCGTTGTTCAAAACCGCCTTTAATAATCTGACGGATATTTTTTACTAATTCATTGGTTTGAAAATCTTTTTCTATAGGTGTATTGGAAATTTTCGCATAAACATCCCAAATAATATAAGGATATTTAACTGAAAACGGTGCCATATTTTGGGTCAATTCTTGGCTTTGTTTGAGACGTAAAACGGTATCAAAAAAATCAACTAAATCCCAAACAAAGGGAGTTTGAATGAAAGTCGCATCTAGCAAAAAACGATCTGAATCAGCTTGTGAACAGTCAAAGCGTGAACACTGATGTTGAGAAAAATGAATTGAATAAACGGGCATTTCCTCATCTTCCACAAGAACTTCACCTTCACTTGAAATTTGCGAATCGAACACCAAACCAATCATAGTATTCATTAGGTTTTTACGTTGAGCAGCCATCTGTGCAGCGATGCATTCACCGGTTTTCAATCTAACAGCAGCCAGGTTGTCCGCCTTGATAATACTAAAAATTACCTTGCCGATAGTGCTTTTTCCGGTATCATTTTCACCGGCAATTACCGTTAAGCCATTGAGTATAATATTTGCGTTTTGCAGTGGCTCTATATTCCTAATGATGATTTTCATAATAGTACTTGTTATGTTTCAGGTGTTTCGGCTAAAAAAGTACTTGGTGCAATTGGAAATAACCTTTAATTATCAGTTGTTTTAGGAATACTGATTATAACACAAATATTATCAATAAAACCCATTACGGCCCTTTTGGAAAGTTGTGTCGCGCCATAATGTGTGGAGTAGAGACTGTTTTCAATGAGCCACTTTTGCCCGTTTTCCGCACGTATCTGTGTGTTATTGATAGACAATAGGTTATTAACACCGGATAAAATCGCATAGGGCGGTGTATGTAAAACAAAAAATCCTTTTAAATTTCGCAGCTGATGTAGCGTATCATATAAACTGTCCTTGATAGTTATCTGTTGTTCTTGCTTGTCAAATCGGATTTCCCTAATATGTTTGATACCCGTCACCCCATAATAATGTTCCCCGGTAAAGATGACTTGATTCATATCATTATCCCAACGTAAGCACTGTGCTTTAGCTTCATTATTCAGCCTGAATAATCCTAACAAATTGATTTCAAATTGATTTTGTTCACTTTCCGGGATAAAGACGGTGCTATGCCAAGCGGT
>QNER01001243.1 GCA_003646175.1 Candidatus Parabeggiatoa sp. nov. 1 | reverse complement strand
CTCAAAGAAATCCGATTTTTCCCCAAAATCGGATTTCTAGGAAAGTTTTGAACTGCTCAAAGAAATCCGATTTTTTGGAAAAATCGGATTTCTCAACTGAAGGAAAAATAGTCAACTGAAGAAAAAATCGGATTTCTCAAAAAGAAATCCGATTTTGACCAGAGTTATGGTGACATACTAACCAGCCGAAAACCGACGTTGTTGTCCCCGTTAACCGGCTTGTCCCGATTACGGAACGCTGAGCGCGCCCACAGAACGACGGCATTCCATGAACCACCGCGCAGAACCAAGCGGCTGGCGTTTTTCACACAACGTTGTTCTTTGCCGCTATATTGGTTCTCATACTCTGAACAAGTCCATTCGTAAACATTGCCAGCTGTGTCGTGTAAACCAAAAGGATTGGGGGCAAAAGATCCCACCGGGGCGGTTTGTTTATTATCCCATTGACTACCACACCCTTTACAGTTAGCGAGGTTAGAGCCAATCTTATCCCCCCACCAATAGTTGGTTTTAGTGCCAGCCCGTGCCGCATATTCTCGTTCTGCTTCTGTTGGCAAGCGATAGGTTTGTCCCGTTTGTTGACTTAACCATCCTAGATAAGCTATCGCATCAAACCAAGAGACATTAATCACTGGACGCTTGCCCCGCCCCCAGCCGTTATCTTTGGGCTTTTTTCGATTGGTTGCTTCTGCAAAATGGTCATATTCCGCAAAAGTTATTTCATAGCGTCCCATCGCAAAACGATTCACCGATACCCAGTGCACGGGTTTTTCATCCGCTTCACCACTGTTCTGAATATCACCCATCTGAAAACGCTCGGCGGGGAGCCAAACCATTTCGGGGCCTAAGCTGCCGTCTTGTAAATAATCACGAAAAATTTTGCCGGGTACGAAGATATAACGAGCCAGTGATTGCAATCGCTCTTCCAACTCAACCAACTTGGGTGATTCTGGATTCAACATGCGTAAACTGGCTAAATACTGTTTAGCTGGTTTTTCTTGTTGCTTATCCAAAGCACGTTCTATCCAAGTCACATAACGCGCTTCAATGTTTTTTAACCCAGACAAAGCCTTGGCATTGGTAGGTTCTTTACTCAACACTTCTTTATAACATGCCAACGCTGTCCCACCTTCTCCAGTCGTCAGGCGGTTTGCTTCAAAATGCGCTTGGCAAGCTTGCAGTGCCGACTCAAAAGCGGGATTTTGCTCAGCAAGCGAAGGCTTGTTACTGAGTGATTGCAACTGTGCTTCTAACGCGACTAACTGAGGCGATTCTGGATTCACTTGCCCTAAACTCGCCAGATAGGCTTTTGCCTTGTCTAGTTGTTTTTGTTCTAAAGTTTGTGTTATCAATGTCACATAACGCGCTTCAATGTTTTCTAAGCCCGCCAACGCTTGGGCATTCGTCTTATCGATGTTTAACACTTCTTCATAACAAGCCAACGCATTTCCGCCTCTCCCGCTCATTAAACGATTCGCGTTCAAATGTATTTCGCAAACTGGCAATAAACGGGACACTTCAGACTCAGGCGAGGTTTTTTGCGCCGGCGCGGTGGTGGCAGATTGACTTGAAAGCTGACTATTGAGTGATTGTAACCGGTCCTCAAACGTCGCTAATTTCGGTGAATCTGGATTCTGTTGGCGTAAACCTGCCAACTGCTTCTTTGCCAATTCTGGTTGTTTTTGTTCTAAGGCTTGTTCTATCCATGTCACATAACGTGCTTCAATTTTTTCTAAACCCGCTAACGCTTGGACATTCATCTTATCTCTTTTTAACACACTCTCATAACAGGCCAACGCGTTTCCACCTCTACCACTGGTCAAACGATTGGCTTGAAAATGCGTTTCGCACACGGGCAACAGTTTTGAGACTTCGATAGGTTGATCACACATCCCAAAACAAAACCGCTGTGTTAAAGAAGCGGATTGCCAAGAAGGTACTTGTTTTTTTTCGGTTTCCGCCATGACTTGTATTGTGACTTCAGTAAACAAGTCAACCACACTTAAATGGGCATTATCACGCAAAGCCGTCAACAAATGTTTGGTATAAATGCTATTGCGTTCATTACTGTCTCCATAAGTGACAGTGTCAGGGGCGGTGGCATAAGCGATTAAAGTGCCCGCCGGGATTTTCATTTCGGCTAAACCTTTTTTTAAGCTTTTCAAAGGGGGGATTTCATAAGGGTTATCTCGACAAGCATCAAGAATCACAATATTGAGTTGATTGTTGGCTTGCCCCATTTGAGCGAGTATCAGGTTTGCGTCAACGCTTTCAGATTGAATCTCGGCTTCGCTGACAATGTTGGCATCAATAGGCACTAAGTAATTACTATTTTTACTTTGCAGCCCATGTCCCGAGAAGTAAACCAAGCCGATGCTGCTCTTGTTACTTAGCCGTTGCCCAAATGCCTGCACCGCCTTTATCATGGCACGACGGCTGACATTAAGCTTTAAGACAACTTCAAAGCCTAATTTCTTGAGAACCTCCGCCATATCATTAGCATCGTTGACGGGATTAGCCAACAATGGCACGTTTTGGTAATCCCCATTGCCAATCACCAAAGCAAGGGGTGTTGAGTTGTTATCAATAACCGTTGAAGAGGCGTTTGACTCAATACTTTTAGCTTCACTTGTCGCCTCATTTTGTTGAGTCTCATCCTGACAGGCGGTGATTAAAAAGACGAGGCTGATAAAGAGGGGGAGATAACGATACATAATAAAATGGTGAATGGTGAAT
>QNER01001242.1 GCA_003646175.1 Candidatus Parabeggiatoa sp. nov. 1 | reverse complement strand
CAGCCACTTTAAATCTCATAGATAGTCTGGGAACACCGGATACCACCACTTTGTCTGGTGTCTTGCAGTTTACCGAGTCCAACTATCAAGCGGCAAATGAGGAGGTTGGTAGCGTCACGCTGACGGTTAGCCGCACTCACGGTAGTCATGGCGAAGTGACAGTCAGCTATACCACCCAAGAAGGGACTGCCAAAGCGGATCAAGATTATCTTGAAACAACGGGTGCGTTAAATTGGGGTGAAGGCGATACGGACAATAAAGAGATTATTGTCTCCATTATGTCTGATACCGTAGAAGAAGCTAACGAAACCTTTACCGTGAATCTGTCGAATCCGACGAGCGATGCCAGTTTAGGCACTATCCCCACGGCAACCGTGAATATCCTCGATAGTTTTGGCACACCTGATACGACGATACCCAGTGATTCGCCGGGTTTCTTACAATTTGCGGCCGATAATTATCAGGTAGCAGAAAACGGTGGTAGTATCACTATTACCGTTACGCGCACTGGTGGTAGTGTTGGTGTGGTTGAAGCGACTTATACAACAGCCGATGATACGGCAACCAGCCGAGATTACATCGCCACTCGGAACACGCTTCGTTGGCAGGATGGCGATAGCGAAGCTAAAAGCTTCAAGATCAGCCTTTATGATGATGGATTGATTGAAGGTGATGAAAACTTCTTGTTGAAACTGTTCAATCCGACTGAAGGGGCAATATTAGGCAGTAACGCCGAAGCAATCGTGACAATTACCGATGATGACGCGACTTGGGTGCAATTTTCGTCAAACACTTATGTGGTTGATGAAGACAGCAATATCGCGACGATTACCGTGAGCCGTGTCGGTGGTAGGATTGGTGAAGTGTCGGTGGAATACGACCTCATTGAAGACTGCTCGTCATCAATAGATAATTGTGCCACCGTTGATGAAGACTATACCGTTGTCAATCTGGATAAGCACGTTCTAACGTGGATCAGTGGTGATGGTTATGACAAAACGTTTACGATTTTTTTGCACGATGATAATGATGTGGAAGGCAATGAAGTTTTGCCATTAAAACTCTTCAATCTCAAAGGTAATGCCAGTCTAGGCACACCCATCGAAACCATGTTAACGATTGTTGACAATGACACCGGTGAATGTGCCCCGCCCCCCGTCAAGAATTGTTACTGGGAAAATGACGGTAACACCTTGCAAGATGTCATCATTACGCCACTTGGAACGGTGGTAGGCGGTGAACTCACGGGTAAGATTGAAAACCAGGGGGTTGTGCAAGATGTCACTCTGCTTGCCAATACGCTTATTTATGGTGGCGGTATTGTGCGCGGCGACATTCGCGGGGTTCCAGAAGGTCCCGCCATTTTGAGTAATGTTGAAGTCGCGGCCAATAGCACACTGGCTTATGTCATTATTGCCAGTGGCACCTTGGTTGATAGCAGCGTGATTTTAAAGGAAGGCGTGCTATTTGAATACAATAGCCTAATTCCCTATCGGGCTGATTTAAATAAAACGTTAGGTCACATCTCAACAGTTGGCCTTGATATAGATGCCATTAAGTTGACTAGCGATGTGCTGTTGAATACGGGCAGTGACGGGATTTTAGGGGCTATCAATGGGTTGTATGAATTCGCCAGTCTCAAGATGGCCTTAAGACAAGAACCCAGCAGTGGCTATTTGCTACTTGATGTTGAGTCTATCCATCATGCAGTGCTGCCGGTGCAAGTGCGGCAAATATGGGGAAGACAAACCATTGAAAACCAGCCGCTGAAACCATTAGGGTTAACCGTTGATCCAAATGGAGAAGTGACTTTCATCACCCATACTGGACGAGAAGTGGTGACTTTACCGGTGGTGCAAAACCCGCTGGCTTTTCGAGAAGCGTTAAACAGCACTTTTGGGTTGGATAAAATGAGCCTGCAATCCAGTGGCAACTTAAAGATTCCAGCACCGGAGGGGGCTTATTACATGGCACGTCCCAACTTGTTTTCTACGGATGCGCCGGCAGGTACGCCGGTAGGCATTGATATGAGCAAATCGCTGTGGTTAAACAACGTCGCTGACGTATTTTTAGTGTTTGAAGTCGATGATGGGCAGGTTCAATTACCAGAAACTACCTTCCCGGTGGTTGGTAGCGGTGGTACGGGTGGAACCGGCCAATCAACCGGTTCTCCAATTCAGCGTCTGCAATTGATGTATCCGGCCGCTGCGAATCCAGAAGCTTTATATGCACTTTCTGAGCGTAGTGACAGTCGCCCGGCATTGTACAATGATGGCCGAGTGTATGCGTACACGGGCAGTGGCGTGAGCAAAAAGCCGTACAAAGGGGTGCTTGATTACTTGGTAACGCCGGGCACGCCAACCGGCCGTAGCTATGCCCAAATCAATGAGATTGAAGATGTCAATGGTGATGGCTTCAATGATTATCGTATTGTCTATCCCAATGGAGATAGTCAAGTGATGTATCAATGTGCGGTTTGTTTTGAATAACTGCGTTGTGATGCTATCGCTGTTTTTCTACCCAAAAGTGATACTATCGCCAAAACCAGCGATAGCATCACGAGCTTAAAGCTATCCATTTTTTGGGATAGTATCTGTCAAAACGGTCGTTCCAGATGCTATCCCTTTTTTGGGGATAGTATCTGTAAAATCATCACGAGAGGAAAGTGATACTATCGCCAAAACCAGCGATAGCATCACGAACTTAAAGCTATCCCTTTTTTGGGGATAGTATCTG
>QNER01001241.1 GCA_003646175.1 Candidatus Parabeggiatoa sp. nov. 1 | reverse complement strand
TCTATATATTTTATAGGGGAGAGTAATTTTAAAAAAAGGGGGTTGCTTTTTTGATTGAGTGGTTTACAATACTCACAATCAAAAAGCGCAGGGCGGAGTTTTAGCACTGAGCAAGTTGATTTATCTAAGACCAATTATGATGGGTTACGTTGGTTTTATGCTGAAAATTCGGCAGTATAATGAAAACATATGGTTATCATAGATTGGTATATTTATGCAATTGATAAATTTTGTTTATGGATTTAAAAGCTAGATGAATAGGGCGTATCAAAACTGATAGCTTTGCGGACGGGGTGCATCAATTGTGGGTATAGGGTGAGTAAACTTTAAAAACTGAGACAATATTATTTATCCGTCAAGTTTATTGGTTATTGTACGGTCATCAAAAAATCGGATTTTCGGATTTGGTTCTTGACATTTGAATAACCATTAATGTGCTAGACTATTTTTTTGCAAATCAGTATTAACTTTTTGCGGGTCATAATTTTTTATTTTGGTATAAATAGTAATAATATCGCACAAACTTGCCTGTAATTGGAGTCAGAGTAAAATTAATTCTAACTTTCTTGGAGCCTACCTTCGGTGGCTCAACAACAGTGTTATCCTGATGAAACACTCCACCCTTCTGTGTTCAGTCCAAGTTGCTTCGGAATGAAGCTTTGATAATTTCCGAAACTTGTCAACCAAACCTGACAGGTTTAGTCTCGGATTTTATTGAATTCTCATTCCTTCGGGCAAGTGTCACTGAGAATAACAAGATGTTGGAGCAGACAGTTCACGTTTAAAAAGGAGACAAATAATGAAATACGACAAAATTGTCGTAGTTATGTTGATAGTGTTGTTTGGAAGCACATTTGTAATTTCAAGCCATGCAACCACTTCAATGAAAAGTGGTGATAATTTTCAGGTAACTGCAAAGTTTTACGATAGCATTTTTGAGGGTGATAAACCTAATATCGCAAAGCTAAATTTGTTTTTTACCCAAATGCCTAAGGGAGGGGATCTCCATCACCACTACACAGGAACGATCTATGCTGAAACCTATTTGGATTGGGTCAACCAAAAAGGTTGGTACATTGATAAATGCACATTCGGCATTGTCAAAAAGAGAAAAAATAAAAGGTGCGATATTACCGTTCAAGCGCTTTTAGAAGATGATGCTCTTTACAGAAAGCTGCTCACTCTTTGGTCCGATAAAGATTATGGAAACCATTTCCATGATCAGCCTCCACCCGACTCCAACTTTTTCAACACGTTTGGATACTTTGGCGATGTATCTGATGAATATATGGATATTGGTCTGAATATTATTAAGCAGAGAGCGCTTAAAGAAAACGTAGTTTACATCGAGACCATGTTAAGCCGGATTGGAGCGAAAAGCTCTGACTACTTTGATTCCGTTAAAACCAAACAACTGAATCAACTGTTGAGAGAAGCAAAGTCTCAACAAAGTGTTAATAAGTTACTTGAACAAATTGCCACGGTTTTGATAGGAGAGAGATTTGGAGCTTCGGTTAATGAGTTCATTAGTATGGTGGAAAAGAATCACCGCGGTATAGATTCTCATAATTTTGTTATGAGGTATCAAACTTATGCTTCCAGAACTTCAGAGCCGATTCAAGTATTTGTTGACTTGTTATCTGGTTATTTGGCAGCAAAAAATTCGCCATTAATTGTCGGTGTAAATATTGTTGCCCCGGAAAACAACTTCGTGGCATTAGCTGATTATACCTTACATATGAGGATGTTTAATTACTTGTCTAACAAGTACCCAAATATTAATCATTCTCTTCATGCAGGTGAATTGACACTTGGCATGGTTAGGCCAAAAGATCTAACGTTTCATATCGAAGAAGCTCGATATATAGCTCAAGCCCAAAGGATTGGGCATGGTGTCGATTTGCCTTATGAACAGCACTCTGTAGAATTGCTTGAAGACCTTAAAGAAAATGCCGTTATTGAAATAAACCTTACCAGTAACGAATTTATATTGGGAGTCAAGAACAACGAACACCCTTACCTTATCTATTCAAGCTATGGTGTACCGCTTGTTATATCTACAGATGACTCTGGAGTCTCACGAAATAACCTGTCCCGCGAATATATGCTGTTGGCAACTAGGTATAAGCCTTCATACAAGCGTATAAAAGAGTACGTCTATAACAGTATGTGCGACACGTTTTCTTAAAAACTTGAGTAAAATCAAGCCAATAGGAAGAATCCCAAAAGTTAGGGATTACAATTATGTTATTTATAGGGATGAAAGGCTACCCTTGCTGTATTACTCAGTAAAAGCATAACTTACCCATCTGGATATTGGAATATGTCCGATATTTGGATTAAGCAGGGGATAATGGCGGTTAGAAGCTTAGATATAGAAACTTACCCGTCTGCTAATTGTACATGATGAACTGCCAAGTGAAGTTGCGGAATAAAATGTCTTAATATAGGAACAGGATATATATCAGTAAAACCTGTATATGTGTAAGGAAGTGAGATTTATACTAAAATCACTCAGTAATCTACAAAGCACATAGGCGTATAGCAACCATCTAAGTACAGATAAGTAAAGCCAGTAACATGAAACGTGGTAAGCCATTACAAGGGTTAGGGTCTGAAAAGGCTCAGATAGAAACGGTCTTAGACATAAGATACGCTAGTAATGGTAGAGGATTGAGTAAAAAGCTAATGGTCAATTGTAATGATTGATATATGCCCACTTACTCACTGTATATAAT
>QNER01001240.1 GCA_003646175.1 Candidatus Parabeggiatoa sp. nov. 1 | reverse complement strand
GGGCAACCGGTTCAAATGATTTCTCCTTTTGTGGCTTTCAACTTGCCCTTAGTTGATCTCAGTGCCCTACCTGAAAATCAACGCGAATCTGAAGCCTTCCGACAGGCTACGCCCAATGCTAAACAAGCCTTTGATTTAACAAAATATCCGTTGTTTAATGCCCTGTTGATGCAATTCGATGAAACAGATTATCGCCTCTTTGCGACCTTTCATCATATTATTATTGATGGCGTTTCGCTCTACCAGATATTGCTACCCGAACTAGAAACGCTTTACAAAGCCTTCTGCGACGGAAAGCCTTCGTCACTTTCTCCACCCACTCTCCAATACACCGACTTTGCCTTATGGCAGCGACAAGGGTTGCCAGCCGACATTTTAAAAGAACAATTGGCTTATTGGAAACAACAATTAGCGGAACTGTCTCCGTTGCAACTGCCGACTGACAAACCGCCACCAGCACTGCCCAGCTTTCGCGGTGCCAGACAGTGTTTTATTTTATCTAAGGCTCTCCTAGAGGCTCTTAAAGCACTGAGTCGTCGAGAAGGTGTGACTTTATTTGTTACCCTGCTGGCAGCGTTTAAAGCCTTGTTGCACCGTTATAGCGGACAGAATGACATTGCGGTAGGCACTGTCACCGCCGGGCGTAATCGTTCCGAACTGGAACCGCTCATGGGGAATTTTGTGAATACATTGGTGTTGCGTACCGATTTTTCCGCTAATCCTGCTTTCCGTCAACTATTGCAGCAAGTACGAGAAGTCACGGTGGGTGCCTACAGTCATCAAGACTTATCCTTTGAACAAGTTGTGGAAGAACTACGCCCGGCACGCTACGCCGGTCATAACCCGTTATTTCATGTGGCATTTACGCTTGATCCTCTTATGCCCATTTTGGAGTTAGGATGGACTATCAACCAAATGGACATTCATCAAGGCACCACGAAATTTGATTTGTTGTACTTGGCACTTGATGAAAAACCCGAAGGTATGACAGGCCGCATTGAATACAACACGGATTTATTTGAGGAAGCCACCATTGCCCGTATGGGAGGTCATTACCAAACCTTACTAGAAGGCATTGTCGCCAATCCAGAACAACGTCTGTCTGACTTACCCCTGTTAACCGCCCAAGAACAACAACAGTTGTTCGACTGGAATAATACCCAAACGTCTGTTCCCCAAGAAGCGTGTATTCACCACTTATTTGAAAACCAAGTAGAGCGCACCCCCGAGGCAGTGGCGGTCGTTTTTGAAGACGAACAACTGAGTTACCGCGAATTGAACTGTCGTGCCAACCAATTAGCACACCATCTCATCACCTTGGGTGTGAAACCAGAAACCTTGGTAGGGATTTGCGTCGAGCGTTCCGTTGAGATGATAGTCGGGCTGCTAGGCATTCTCAAGGCAGGTGGGGCTTATGTGCCACTCGATCCAGCGTATCCGCCGGCACGTTTAGCTTTGATGCTAGAAGATGCCCAAGTACAAGTGCTGTTGACTCAACAACATTGGCTGGAGATATTGGCCGAGCCTCGGCCACCTTCAATCGTTTGCTTAGACACGGATTGGCAAGCCATTTCTCCGGAAAGCGAAGAGAACCCACAAAGCCGTGCCACCGTAGACAATCTGGCTTATGTCATTTATACGTCCGGCTCTACGGGTCGGCCTAAAGGTGTTCTCATAGAGCATCGCGGGTTATGCAACTTGGCTCTGGCACAGAGCCGTTGTTTTGGGGTAAACAACGAAAGTCGGGTACTTCAGTTCTTTTCTTTGAGCTTTGATGGGTCGATAGGGGAAATTGTGGATACTCTCGCCTCTGGTGCTGCCTTGTATTTAGGAAAACGCGAGGCACTCTTGCCCGGCTCCCCTTTACTGGAACAACTGCGTGAGCAAGCGATTACGACAGTCGCTCTACCACCGTCCATATTGGCTTCCCTGCCGGTTGACGCGTTGCCATCGTTGCAAACGATTATCGTGGCCGGAGAAGCATGTTCCGCTGAACTTGTCACTCGCTGGCGTTCGGGCCGTCGTTTTTTTAATGCTTATGGGCCGACTGAAACCACGGTGTGTGCGACTATTTTTGAATGTACTGAGGATGACGGCCAAAAATCGCCACCGATTGGTATTCCCATTGCCAATCTGCAAGTTTATGTACTTGATACCCATTTACAACAGCTTCCTATCGGTATTCCGGGTGAACTGTACGTTGGTGGTAGTGGTTTGGCGCGAGGTTATTTGAACCGGCCGGCGCTCACGGCCGAAAAATTTATTCCTAACCTTTTTGGTGGTACTCCCAAAACACGTTTGTACAAAACAGGGGATTTAGTCCGCTATTTACCCGATGGAAACCTTGAATTTCTAGGACGTATTGACCACCAAGTGAAAATTCGGGGTTTTCGGATTGAATTGGGCGAGATTGAGGCGCTGCTGAGTCAACATCCCACCGTACAAGAGACGCTTGTCATCGTCCGCGAATACACGCCTGGCGATAAGCGTTTAGTGGCCTATATTGTCCAAACTAAAGAGGTTTACCAAACTGAAGAGGTTTTATTATTACTGCGCCGTTTTCTTAAAGAAAAATTACCGGATTATATGGTGCCCTCGGCCTTGGTATTACTGGAGGCCTTGCCACTGACTCCCAATGGCAAAATAGATCAGAAAGCACTACCCAAACCAGAAGGGCTACGTGCCGACTTAGAAACCTCATACGTTGCACCCCAAACTGAGATTGAACATAAGATTGCG
>QNER01001239.1 GCA_003646175.1 Candidatus Parabeggiatoa sp. nov. 1 | reverse complement strand
TTATATAACTTTGAAGCCCCTTCTGTTAATAATCGCTGAGACAGTTTACTTGAAGTCAGCTCCTGAGCCATTATGTAGCATCCTCTTTATGTCTGAGTCAATAAAGTAAATCTTTGTGAGAAGCACTTTTAAGTGGGACTTAAAAAGACATGGATTGTAAAGAAGCTACTTTAAAATATTTATGAGTCGAGGTCAAGTATTCATCAAAAAAAACGCCAATTGAGACTGAACCGGATTAAATGAGGCTATTCTTCATCGCGGCGACACCTTGTCATTTCGGTTTCGGCTTAAGGAGAAATCTTGAGAAATATTACTTATCCAAGTCCAAAATTCGTTTATCCTAAGTGTCGTGGTACTCAATTTGCTTATCCACGTCATTTGTGGTACTCAATTCTGCCGTGGTACTCAATTCGTTTATCCTAAGTGTTGTGGTACTCAATTCGTTTAGTAGCAATATTGGCGTTTCAGAACGAAATTTCGTTGTCTAAAAAATCGACTTGTCCGTAAATAAGAAAGCCAGGGGCGTTGCCCCTGAGCTATGATGACGAAAGGAGCTAGTGCAGGAGAGCGGAAGTTTCCGTACCACCTATTTAGTTTAGGAGAGCCAAGAAAGAAATCCGATTTTTGGGAAAAATCGGATTGGAAAATTGTCTGGATATTTCTGCTATCCTGCACTAGCTCCAGCAAGCACAAAACGTTTGAATAAACGACAACGACGAAATTCCCCGCGAAGACGGGATTCGGGCTGAAGAAAACCTTGCAGAGTGCGAGAATTTGATACTTAATTGAACCGGAAAACACGCGGGCGTTGGGTTTAGTCACCTTTAGGTGACTTGAGCTTTTAGCCTTGGGATTTATCCCAAGGCTTGTGGAAGCTGAGTGCGTAACATGAGTTAGGAGGTAAGAAAGTGATTCAAAGAATAAATGATTACCCATTTGTTCGCAAGAGATGTGAAGTCGTTGAAACGGTTGCTCCCCAGCTTCATAATGTCAATATTTATTTATGGGAAAAGTCGGGTTTTGAAGGAATTTCTCAGCCATCTACTCAAAGGGTTATACTTTCTCACAAGCTGATTTCTAATTTGGCTGATCTTTCCGTTAACTCTATGCCGATTTATTTTGATCTCGTTTTGTTTCATGAAATTGCTCATTTGTTTTATGCGACAGAAAAAAAAGACTCAATAGAAGAACGTTTTTATTTAGAAGTGAAGTGTGATCAGTGGGCTCTTTCACTTATGCTAAATAAATTAGGATATACAAAAGAAGAAGTTATTGAATTTTACCGAAAAAAAGAGAGCGAGATGCTACGGAGTTTGTCGCTAACACCAACTGATTTTGGAAATAAAGACATATTGATTTGGTTGCATGAGAATTTTGAATTATATCATGGGATATTTTTGACTCAATATATACTTAATAATATTGAGTTTATTGATATAAATTTACAATTGTCAGATATGAAAGATTTTTTGTGTCACGAACCTTGTTTTAAATTTGTAGAGGATACCTATGTCGAATAAAGAGGTTTCTCATCCCTATTTTGACTATATGCGAGATTCAGGACTCATCTTGCTAAAAAAGAAAGGGATAGTCATCAAAAACACATTACTTGAAACGGCTGAAAAAGTCTTTAAAGCTGAACTAATTGAGTTGCCTGTACTAATGAGTAGAAATGTGCTTGATTATGTGAACAGCTCCTATGTTCGAGAATCAATTTTTTGCGATACTAAAAAAAAGAAATATTTGCTTTGTGGTGATCCAACTGATTCTATTTTATTTCATTTTTTACCTCAGATGAAAGTCAATCAGAGCTTTGTGACTTGCTCTCATGTGTTTCGTAACATCAGTCCCATAAAAAAAGAATTTCGGCTGTCAGAATTTCAAATGTTTACTGTGGTACGTCTTATAGACAGGAGAAAAACGACTCCCAAAGAGGCTATCACTCAGTTTATTGATGAGCTTAAGAGGTGGGCTGACCAATTTGACTGTCTAGTTCATTTTACAAAAAACAGTACAAGTGAAAAAACGCCTGTGGATTATAATGTCTTGCTGGAGAAGGATGGAAGAAGGGCCAATTTAGGTCACTTAACGCTACAAAATCTAGGGTATATTCATGATAATTATAGAAAACGGCAATTAGTTGCCTTTGGACTTGGTTTAGAAGGTTTGTTAAATTTCCTCTACCAAAAATGAGAGTTTGATAATGAACTTATTCATCAGTACTTTTTTTGAGCCACTTGATGCTTCGTTGCAAACTTTTATGAAAATAATGGTGCAACGGAGTCAAAAATGTTTAAACCATATAGAAGTCAAGCCTGAGTTTAAGGAAGAAGGCTTTTACATAGCCCATATAGGAGGCTACAATGCGATTCATGCTTTTGATGAAAAGTTAAGTTTGATAGATTTAGAGAAGATAAAAGGGTTTTGTGGTTATAGTGATCTAACAACGTTCTTACTCTATCTAGTGACTCAAGGGCACCAAGGTGCTTTGCATGGTCCTATGTTCTTATGTGACTTTACTGAATATGACATAGTTGATCCAAAGACATGGGAAAGTTTTCATAAAGCACTTAAAGTTCTTCAAGAGTCAAAAAATTTTGCTCAAACATGGGAAGTTTTACCTGAATTAGAGTGGGTGAACTGGTTTGAAAAAAAACGTTTTGAAAAAGCACGCAGCAAAGTTATAGCTCCCAGATTTCAAGCCACTTCAAAAAGTTTTCGTCATGCTCGTGGGATTTCACT
>QNER01001238.1 GCA_003646175.1 Candidatus Parabeggiatoa sp. nov. 1 | reverse complement strand
CTGCATTGCCGCATTAGCTGTCAATTTGTGCGATAGACGGCGAAGCATGATTAATGTCAACATATCAATCAGCTACATTGCTGTATCACCTGCTAACTGGCGTTTGGTTTTTACGAAATGATTTCTACATCACAATCGGCTGCATTGCCGTATTACCAGTGAACATCACACCTTTGAAGGTGTTGAGACTGGGCGCATTCCCATTTTCCAGATTTCAATCACCAGGCTGTTTTTTCGTACAAGGTTCGCCTTGTACTCCTGCTAATATGATTATTGTAAAGGACGGATTTTTAATTAGAATAAAAGGGGAGGGATGAATTTATTTTGACAACATTAACTTCAACGGCAATAATCATTTTTGAAATCTAATTATCCGTTCACCATTAATCATTCACCATTAATCATTCACCATTCACCATTCATCATTCATCATTATTAATGGATCTTTATTAAAACACAATCAAGAAATAATAACAAACCCTTTTTTAGCAAAATGGGAAATTGGGAATGGCTTTTGTCCAATCATTTCGTTTTCTTATATATAAAATATTTTTATACTGGAAGTACAACGGTGATGAATCCGTGATGCTATCGCTTGTTTTTGCGATAGTATCACTTTCGGGACTTTGAGTGATACTATCGCAAAAAACAGCGATAGCATCACAACTTGATCATTGATCGCATTTTTTGTCCTGTACATAGATACCGCAAATCAGAATTTTCAAAATTTAAGAGATACTCGGCACTGTCACAATTTGTGCTTTTACCTCAAAATCCCCCCCTAACTCCGTTGTTAAAAGTTAAAAGGGGGGATAGATACTGGTGTTAAGTATAAAAACCATTACCCTGCCGCCCATTACCCAAAAAATGATGAAATCAAATACTTATTCATTAACTGCTGAACAAATGGAAGAACGTTTAGACGAATTTCTCGTCTATGTGCTTTCTTCACGGCGCACCGCAGCCGGGGTGGCACAAATGCTTGCCGCATGTGAACGTGAGCAACAGGAATTTGTGCTAAATTGGGTGAACAGAATCGCCAGTAGTCATGCCGAGTTGGCTTATCAATTCGCAAATCATGCCGTGCAAGCCATGAGCCTTATGGACGAGCAAGGCATTGAAGCTTGGGTTATTCATGCGATGGATGTGTATGATAAAAAAGGCTTGCATCCGGCAATTGCGGTACTCCATGAAATGGAAAGTTTTTCTAAAACGCGACAAAATACCGGTTTGGCATTAGAAGACATTGAACGGGTTTTGGAAACCTTTATCGCCGGGTTAAGTGGGCGGTGTTTGAAATTGGAAAGTGCTGAGCGTGTTTATACGGATACGGAAACCCTATTTTTACCCGCCCTATTAAATCTTATGGAAACACGCGCAGATAATTTTCGCCTGTATAAAGCCATGGCAGTGCATTTGTGGGCGCAAACGTGCTTTGGCACTTGGCGCATGAATTTGAGTCAAGCGATTCAACATTTTTCGCAGCCAGAAAAAGCGTGCCGCTTGTTTCATACCTTGGAACGTTTGCGCTTAGATGCGTATATTGCCAGAGAATTGCCCGGCCTGCACCGCGACATTAATCTTATACTCAATAAGTTAGGCGAAACGCGCATACCGACTGAGTGGCAATCCATTGCTGAACAATTAGCGCATTCCGCCGCGACAGTACAACACAGTTACGATTTATTGCTCAAAATTTATGCAACCCATACACCATACACTTTGTGTTATCAAGGCCTGCTAATGCCAGAGCGTGTAGAAGAAGTGATGGCACTGCGAATGGCGCGGGAAAAAGAAGCGTTTCGTATTGCGCTGGTGCAAATGGCTTCGGATAACAGACTGAAGTCTGCACGCCAAGATGAAAAAAATGACGCGGATGAAGAAGCGGCATCACGATTTAAGGTTGAGCAAATACCGGATGAGTCATTGCCAGATGGTTTTACCTTTGAACTTAATTTAGATGGGCAACCGATAACGCCACCTGATAATGTCAAAAGTTTGATGGATTCCATTATTCAAGATGTCGGGATGATTCCAGAAGAATATCTGGTTGCGGCAGGGGATGGGGGCTATAAAATTCTGGATGAGGAACAGGTTGAACGTGATCCTGCCACCGTTTGGCAGGGTGTTTATCACGAAGAAGGGGCGTTTCTGTATCATGAATGGGATCATAATCGTAGGCATTATCGTAAAAATTGGTGTGTGTTACGAGAAATGGATGTTCACCCCCAGCCAGAAATTTTTGTGACGAAAACGTTGCGACGTTATCAAGGATTAATCAAAAACCTACGGCGTACTTTTGAAGCCCTGCGCGGTGAAGATAAGTTATTGAAAGCACAACCCAATGGTGAAGATATTGATCTGGATGCGCTGATTAAAGCGTATGCTGACGCGAAACAGGGCTTTGAAATGACAAATCGTTTGTTTACCAAAATGCACAAAGATGAGCGCAATATCGCAGTCATGTTTATGGTCGATATGAGCGGCTCGACTAAAGGCTGGATTAATGATGCGGAGCGAGAAGCCTTGGTGCTATTGTGTGAAGCGTTAGAAACGTTGGGGGATCGTTATGCGATTTACGGCTTTTCGGGCATGACACGCAAACGTTGCGAAATTTACCGAGTTAAACGGTTTAATGAACCTTATACTAATTTAGTCCAGCAACGCATCAGTGGCATGACACCGCAAGATTATACACGCATGGGTGTCGCCATTCGCCATTTAAGCGCATTACTGAATGAAGT
>QNER01001237.1 GCA_003646175.1 Candidatus Parabeggiatoa sp. nov. 1 | reverse complement strand
CAAGACGATGTTGAATGTCTTTGAGTTCGGATGTAGAAAAGCTCCTCGGATTGGATTGGGAGGAGCGTGAAAATAATATTCTTGGCTTCAGTTTTTGTTTAAAAAACTGAAGCAAAGAATATTATTTTCACGCTCCTCCCAATCCAATCCGAGGAGCTTTTCTACATCCGAACTCAAAGACATTCAACATCGTCTTGACCAATTAACGACACAATTTCTTTAGAATTTGTATACCAAATTGGTTGAGAAAGAGTTATCAGTCTTTTCTATGCCGGTTACCGGCATATTATCGTACTCGACGTTGTAATCGATTTCAACGTTAATTGTCTTATTGACTTCAAAAACCAATGAAAGACTAAAATCAGTTTCATAATCCTCTAGATCGGTAAAATTGGCCTCATGATTGAGTTCCGTGCGAATCGAGATATTTTCCATTATTGGATAACCACCTCGAAAACCCACCAAGAAAAAATTTTGAGACTCATCCTCACCAGTTGTGTGTTCAGAAAATCGAGCTTGGTAACCCATTCTGGTGCTGAAGTTTTTATTACCTTCATCAAGCCAGTAATGTATATAGCCCGCGCCTAATTTCCATTGATGTTCATACCCTTGGAATTCATTTTCCAAATAGGTCATTTGCCCGTAAACGGCTGAAGCCTTAGCCAGACGATAACCATCGAACAATCTGATTGTTAGTTCATCTTGATATTTTTCACCGCCTGTCTCACCAATATTACCCTTTATGTTAAAAGACACCATATTCTTAGGTTTTTTGTGTTCATCCTTAATTAGGTGGATTAACGACAAACCATAATTGAGGCTTTCCGTATCAACATTACCCGACATCTTGGCAAAACCCAGCTTCACTTTTCCCTTCCAAGGGTCCTCGTTCGGGTTGTCAGCCTGTGACAACACATTGGCCGAAGCCAATAAAGTAAAATAAACTGTGTATATGACTTTTTTCATCAAATCTCCTTAAAATGACAAGAAGGTAGTCCTTACAAATGTAGGTACGTTTAAACCACCCATAACCACAATAATAATTATCTGGTGCAATTCTCTTCAATTATTAGGCAGTGACGGGCGGACCATTTTTTGCTTATCACTGATTTTTAATACCTACAGAGCGAAGTAGGGACTACCACGATACTAAACGCCTGAACTACTTAAAACTGATAACCTCCTTATTATAACCAGAAATTTACGCCACGCGATCCCATTTTAACTTAACTTTCTGATGTTACGCACTGAACTTCCCTTCCAAAAGATGCCTAGGGCTAAAGCCCTAGGCTATGCGCTTCCGTCACCTAAAGGTGACTGAAATTCTCAACCAAGTCGGCTTTATCCGACACAAGCGCATAGCCTTGGGACTTATCCCAAGGCTTGTGGAAGCTGAGTGCGTAACATGAGTTAACTTTGTCAACACCATAAATAAAATGTATCACTCGATGATCACGTTATTAACACATATATTTTATGACAATACTGCCGTTCCCCCCTTTGGTAAACTAATCTTTACCCACTTTTGTGCTTTTGTACTTGAAAATGGTGTCTTTGTTCACAATTCATAATTTTTAATAACTTATCGTTTCATGGGCAAAGATAAATACACAGAGGAAAAAAATACTTGATCATTGAGTATTACCATTCCTCATTTTTTGCATGGTTCAAACCAAGGTAACACTCAATTGCGCAATAAACAGCGACAAATACTATCCCTTTGGAGGAATAGCATCTGCATCGCGTATATTATTTCCGGCATCGTCCCTAGCAATCAATCTGCTATTCCATTTTCGCTATTCGCGAAGATATTGTGGTGAGAAACCAAGTTTTTTGAACAAACTTGGTTTCTGGAAAGAAAATCACACTATGGGACAACCGCGTGAATCAACCCCTTTTCTGATTTCAAAACGGCGATTATTTGGACAACTGTCACGATAATCTGGCACACCATCATTATCCTTGTCCATTGGGCAACCAAGACGAAGCCCTTGCTGATGAACCCCTTTGGAAATTTCATTGGGGCGGTTTTTAAAACAGACATCTTTATAATCAGAAACACCATCTTCATCGGTATCTCGTGGGCAACCGCGTGAATTCACCCCTTTTCCGATTTCAACCGGACTGTCATTTAGACAATCATCACGATAATCAGGCACACCATCTCGATCACTATCTACTGGGCAACCCAGAAAAATGCCTTGTTGATAAACCCCTTTAGAAATTTCATCAGGGCTATTTTTCAAACAAACATCTTTATAATCCGGTACACGATCGTGATCATTATCAACCGGACAACCAATCTGAGCCCCTTGCTGATAAATTTTTTTGGAAAGCTCTTCCCAACTATTCTTGGGACAAACATCCTTATAATCAGGTACCTTATCTTTATCCGTATCAATCGGACAACCCTGTGGAGAAATCCCTTTTTCTATTTCTTCAGGTTGATTTTTGGGACACTTGTCACGATAATCCGGTACCTTGTCATTATCGCTATCTATTGGACAACCAATCTGCTCCCCTTGTTGATAAACCCCACTTTCAATCTCTTGCTGACTGTTATCAGCGCAAACATCTTCATAATCAGGGATGTCATCTTTATCCGTATCAATCGGACAACCACGATCATCAACCCCAATTCTGATTTCAACCAGGCTTTTATTTAGACAATCGTCACGATAATCTGGCACCTTGTCATTATCGCTATCTATTGGACAACCAATCTTACAACCAATCTGCTCCCATTGT
>QNER01001236.1 GCA_003646175.1 Candidatus Parabeggiatoa sp. nov. 1 | reverse complement strand
GGAAAAATCTTAAAGCTAATAAAATCAAGCATCTTCGTTTTTGACGCGATTTTCAAAATCAAGAAAAAATCTCAAACCTAATCAAATCAAGCCTCTTCGTTTTTAACGCGATTTTCAAAATCAAGAAAAAATCTTAAAGCTAATAAAATCAAGCCTCTTCGTTTTTGACGCGATTTTCAAAATCAACGTAAAATCTCAAATATAATAAAATCAAAGCTATGGTGTTTTTGAGGTAATTACCCGGAAAATGGGAATGCGCCCCGGCTCGGTGCGCTCATCGTTATACATAAGTATTTAATTAATTGATTTTACATGTTATTTATCGCGCTGCGAGCCAGGGAAAGCGAGTAGTCTCTGTCCGCTTTAGCACTTTTTTCAATTAGTGAAAGCCTTTGGAGCAAAATGGGGGAACGATTCCTGAGCTTGCATCGGTACGTGGGAACGTACAGCCAGAGCCTGGGGTGTTAAATCTGACGTGGTTTTGCTCAGTTTTTTTTCACCAAACGATTGTTCCATTATAAATCTCACAGTAACTCAATATTTGAAATCCGATTTTTTCTTCAGTTGAGAAATCCGATTTTGGGAAAAATCTGATTTCAAATATCGAATGACGGTAAGATTTACAATGGAATAAAAATAGGGTGAAAAATAAACCGCAAAATTGATTCAAATTTAACCCCCCAGCCAGAGTCCATACATCCGTTTTACCCTGGGCAAAGAACACAATGGGCATGGATGCCCATTGCGTAACCCTTTGCCCCGTGACACTAAGTTTCACACGCACCAAAGTTAGAACGCTTATGCTTTCCATAAGTAGCAAACGCAATGAATCTATAGTACAACTAAACTTTTAGTAGTATGGAAGATACTTGTGTATAACTATAGCAATGACTCATTAAGAATGGTAAATGATGAATGATTATTTAATATAATTATCAATAACTTAAATTATATAAATGTACTTGATGCAATCGGGAAACGCTATATAAGGGCTCGGTGCGTGGGACGCACCCTACTGAGAGATATCTTATTACCCATTACCCATTACCCATTACCCTATCAAATTTAAATTTAAACGTGTCATTGTTGTAACCACAAAGGCACGCCACCTTCCTGATCCTTTTGAATCATGTCCACATCAATACCCACGCCATTAACCATTACTGACGGAAAAAATTGAATCATTTGATATCCCCGCTTAGCAACGGTTGGCACCTCACTTTGTGATTTCCAGTAATGAGCAAATTTGAGGTTTTGATAAAGTTGCTCACCAGTCAAAATAGCACTATCCCCCACGTATAACCCCGGCACATAGCCTGCCTCATTCACCGCATCATACCAATTATTACAATAATCAGTCACATCGTCTGATGGGGTGCCTGGTTTTACGCCTTCCAAATCGCACCAGATATTCATACCTCCAGGCAAACCCACAGCCTGTGCATTGGTTGCTGCATTTTGCCCATCCTCAGAACCCAAACTTCCATTAGAATCGGGTAAAAAATAACTTCCGCCAACAGCTTTTCGCGCCAATTTTTTTGCGCGCAAAAAAATTGGCGCGAAAGCAGTTGTCTAATAGCTCAAGTACCCTAAAGGGCACTGAACCCAGTCAAAGGGGAAGTTAATTTTTCTAGCAAACTTTTGCTTTGATGGGCAATCCCTCGCGGTTGCCCCTTTTATTTAACTGCCAGCAAAAAACTCAAATCGCGAATAGCAAACGACGACCTTCGCATTTCTTTTATTTAACGGCCCTCAAAAAATCTTAAATCGCGAATAGCAAACGACCACCTTCGCATTTATTTAAATTTAACGGCCATTAAAAAATCTTAAATCGCGAATAGCAAACGACCACTTTCGCATTTTATTTAAAAACTCTTATGACGCGCAGCGCTTCTTTCGAGAGTCAATCGGGACAACCATAAAGATATTTCCCCTCTTGCCCACCCTATAGTTTGTAAGAATAATAATTTCAGTTAGAAACCTTCAAGGTTTTTGCAACGCTTTACGGTTTTGCCCAATTAGTAGGGTGGGCAAAGTCTTTTTTTAGCCCACCTTATGAGCCACAAAATCCGTTCACTGCCATTAAGTTAAGGGCAACTCCATAGTAGGGGCAATCCTTTATGGTTGCCCTCACAAAAAAGCTTAACTTAATGGCATTGAAGCGGTTGACTGGGTTCAGTAGGTAAGGACGTATTCTTGTCACTGGTATTGACATCAATTTTGCGGCTTAACATCTCGGCCGTCACCACTCGACCGGTATTTAACAACACCATATTATGAATCGTGTTTTGCAATTGGCGTACATTACCAGTTAGTAGGGTGGGCAAAGTCTTTTTTTTGCCCACCTTAAGAGCTAAAACGCTGAAATGCTTTCTGTTCTTGTTTAGCAAACTGATGCACAAAAAAATGATCCAAAAATTATATAGCCCTCGTTCACGTAATGCCGGTAATTTAATCTCAATCGTGTTAATACGATAATAAAGATCCTGACTCTACCGTTTTCTGTTGATAATCTATGTACAGGACCAAAAAGTGTTCAAGCCGTGATGCTATCGCTTTTGTGGCGTATGTATCACTCCAACAATAATATTATTTATTATAATGACATTTTGGACTGATTAGAGTTGTCCGAATTTAACGGTTGGTTTTTATTCGTTAAAATTGACGGACAAGCCTATTAAGGATTTTAAAGTGCAAAAGTGATACTATCGCCAAAAAAGCGATAGCATCACGAAATGTCATATTGAATTTATT
>QNER01001235.1 GCA_003646175.1 Candidatus Parabeggiatoa sp. nov. 1 | reverse complement strand
GGTTCGTGAACTTGACCGGATTGCTATTGAGGATATGGGTATTCCGGGTATCTGTTTAATGGAACGCGCCGGCTGCGCTGCCTTTAGCATTTTCAAATCCCGCTGGCCCAAAGCACGCCGCATCATTGTTTTGTCTGGAACCGGCAATAATGGTGGCGATGGTTATGTTTTGGCACGACTCGCCTATTTAGCTGGTATTGAAGTGACGGTGTTACAAATTGGAGATACGGCTAAGTTAAAAGGCGACGCACGTATCGCTTATGATGCGATGACCGAAGTTGGCTTGCTGACGCAAGTGTTTACTGAAAAAAAACTGAGCATTGTTGATGTGGTAGTTGATGCTCTCTTGGGTACTGGGCTTGATCGTATCGTTTTGGGACAGTGGCGGGAAGTCATCGAAGCCCTTAATCGTTGTACTTGCCCAATATTATCGGTGGATATTCCATCAGGATTGCATGCCGATACCGGCACCGTTTTAGGCGTAGCGGTACAAGCTGATGTGACCATCAGTTTTATCGGTTTAAAACCAGGTTTATTTACCGGGGCAGGGCCTGATTATTGCGGCAAAGTGTATTTTGATGAGTTACAAGTCCCTTCAGCCATTTACAAATCGGTAAAAAGCACTGTCACTCGACTGGATTATAATGTCTTAAAAACCGCTTTGCCCAAACGTTCACGAATTGCCCATAAAGGCACATTTGGACATGTGCTAGTGATAGGCGGAGACAGCGGCATGACTGGTGCTGCGCGTTTGACTGCTGAAGCGGCAGCACGAGTGGGTGCTGGTAAAATCAGTATAGCGACTCGCACCGCCCATGCGACATTGGTCAATCTCATGCGCCCAGAAATAATGAGCCATGGTGTAGAAACGGCCGAAGAGCTGGCCCCGTTGCTAGACAATGTCGATGTGATTGCCATCGGGCCTGGGCTTGGACAATCTATTTGGGCGCGTGCCATGTTAGAGGCCGTCAAAAATATATCAAAGCCAGTCGTTGTGGATGCTGATGGGCTCAACTTACTCGCTAAAGCACCATTTCGTTTTTCCAACAGCGTGTTGACACCGCATGTTGGCGAAGCGGCTCGTTTATTAGAGATAACGACTGCTGACATTCAAGCTGACCGGTTTGATGCGGTACGCGCGCTACAATTGCGCTTTGGCGGCGTATGTATCCTTAAAGGTGCCGGGACTTTAGTGGCAGATCCCAATGGCTCAATTGGGATCTGCACCGCCGGCAATCCGGGCATGGCTTGTGGTGGCATGGGCGATGTCCTGACTGGCGTGATTGCCGGCTTACTCGCCCAAGGTTTTTCGACCACAGAAGCGGCACATTTAGGCGTGTGTTTGCACGGCAAAGCCGGCGATAGAGCCGCACGAGACGGCGAGCGTGGCTTATTACCCAGCGACTTATTTCCTTGGTTACGTTATTACGCCAATCCAGAATTGAAACCCTAATGGCTTATCTTATTCCTACCAGCACCGCGATGGAAGCCTTTGGTGGCAAACTCGCTCACGCTTGCCACCATCACGGCATTTTGCACCTAAGCGGAGACTTAGGCGTTGGCAAGACCACATTAACAAGAGGTTTTTTACGGGCCTTAGGGCATACCGGTGTCGTCAAAAGCCCAACTTATACCATAGTTGAGCCTTACCAAATCAATGGTCGCCAAATTTACCATTGGGATTTTTATCGTTTAGGCGATCCCGAAGAATTAGAATATCTTGGTTTGCGTGATTATGTGGAAAATGAGGCCTTATCCTTGATTGAATGGCCAGAAAAAGGCGGGCATTTGACCCCAGCCCCTGATATACAAATATCAATTTTTTCTCACTGTGCTGAAGCCCGTCTTTTAGAATTACAGGCACACAGTGCGATGGGTCAAGCGATTATCAAGGGAATGACTGAATACAAATAGGGAAATTGAGTTATATTTAGTCCGTTTTTAGCGTAACGGATAGCATCCCTTCGAGGGATGCTATCCGTTGTGACTTGTACTTCACATATCGCAATAATCCTCATAATCATCAGTGTCGATTTTGATTTCTCTTACATACTGAGAGTTAACCCATCCGTTGACACCTTCGTATTGCAGCATCACCCATGTTATTCTGCCCTTTGTCACTTTGTCTAACCCGATAATACAGTCCTGTTCTTCAGCGAGTATTTTACCCACTTTTTTATTTGTAGGGTCATAATTAGGAAATTGACGCTGGTTTAAATGGCCAAACACATTGGTAACCAGATAATACGTCCCACAACCCTGATCTTGGTGGCGAAGATTGCGTGAATTGGCCCAGCCTTGCACCCCTTTGTGGGTGACTTTGACCCATTGCCCCTCTTTTTTGTTCAAAGAGACCACACAAGTTTGGGAGGCCGGTATTTGACCGACTATGACTTGATGCTCATGACTTTTAGGGTCTGGAGATTTGCGGATATTTAAAGCATCATCCGCCTGAACAGCGAACACTTCAAAAAAGGCCACAATCCCTTCATCAGAAATAGGCTCATGGTTGGGTTCGGCTTGAAGAGCCGTATACCCCCCCGCTAACATGACAAAACTTGTGATAGTTTTCAGAAAAGCGTTTTTTTTCACCGCTTTACATTGCAACCGCATATGACACCTCCGTTATTAATTATCAGTTATTTTAACAATGCAAACCTTGTGCCGGTTTTGGTGCCGTCTCAAAAAATAAGAGAGAAATTTGCTAGGGGGGAAAATCCAATCAAAGCATTCATAATAGCCATTTTAGAAAAATG
>QNER01001234.1 GCA_003646175.1 Candidatus Parabeggiatoa sp. nov. 1 | reverse complement strand
TAAATTTTCAGGTATTTTAACAGAAGCAACCATAAATGGGGCAACCATAAAGGATTGCCCCTACAGGGATAATCGATATTGTAGGGGCAATCCCTTGGCGGTTGCCCTTTGCGATAAAATACCTGTTTATTTGTGCTTCAGTACTTACGAGAAAGCATCAAAGATATCGTTGGTAATACTCATATACCAGCCCGTCGCATATTTGGCTTCCTTCTTACGAAATTCCGCTTTAGCTTCTCTGAGGCTAACCCCGCCGGAACCCTTCACCTTAACAATGCCTTCATCAGTGAGACGATAGACGGCAGCCACCGAGATACCGTACTCAGGACCAACCAGACTATAACAGGTATTCACGTAGGAAGGCTCGGGCATGGTGCCACCACTGAAACTGGTTACGATGGCTGCGGCACAAACTTTGGCTTGGCTGTTGGCTGCAAACCCTGATTTTGGCATATTGCCGGCAATACAGGCATCACCAATGACGTGAACATCCTTATGTATTTCGGACTCAAAGGTTCTCTGATTGACTGGACACCAGCCGTCCGCATTTACTAGTCCGGCCTTGTGAGCAATCGCCCCCGCCTTTTGTGGTGGAATCACATTAATCACATCGCCCTTGTAGTCATCATCGTCGGTGCTGTATAGCATTTTGGTTTTGGTATCAACGCGCTTGAGCGATCCACCCATAGAAGCCTCTACCCACTCAATCATGCCGGGATAGAGTTTCTCCCAACCCTGCATGAACAACGGTTGTTTAGAAAAGTGATCTTTGGCATCCAGTATCAGAATCTTGGATTTAGGCTTGTTCTGTTTAAGGTAGTGCGCGATCAGACTGGCCCGCTCATAAGGGCCCGGCGGACAACGGAAAGGATTGGCCGGGGGCGCGATGATGACTGTGCCACCATCTTTCATCGCGGCTAGTTGATCACGAAGTAACTTGGTTTGGGTCCCCGCTTTCCATGCGTTAGGCATGATTTGACTGGCCGCTTCATCGTAACCCTCAATGGCATCCCAGCGGAAATCAATACCGGGTGACACAACCAAGCAATCAGATTGCAAAACGCGGCTGCCTTTAGGCAAACTACCGTTGGATCGATGTCTGTCACCGTATTCTGCACGACGTTAACGCCATACTTGTCGCGCAACGCTGTATAGTTGTGGGTAATCCAGTCCATATTATGCAACCCAGCCAGCACCGTGTTTGAAAAAGGGCAGCTAATAAACTTTGGATCACGCTCTATCAACGTGACTTCAACATTTGAATTAAACCGGCGAATATACTTAGCGCAGGTGGATCCCCCGAAACCGCCACCGACAATTACCACACGCCCTGCTGCTGGAGTTGGAACCTACGGCTTACGTGTCCAGTACCAAATGCCAGTCCCCAAACCTAGAGTACCGACTGTACCCGCTATGATGAAATTTCTCCGAGAAACTTGGCTCATGGTAATATTATCCTCTACTTAGTTGCTGTGCTGGCAAAATATTCAGCGATAAATTGGATTTCTTCGTCTGTGTAGCCCTTAGCTTGACGTTCCATCACGGTAGAAAAAATGTTGCCCGCACGAAAATCCTTCAGAATCATTGTCAGATAATCTGCTGACTTGCCGGTGATAGTGGGAATTGCCCCAGGGCTTTGCTCGTTGGTGCCGTGACAACCTGTACAGGAGAGCGCGAGCATGGTTCCCCGCGTGATATTTTCATCCGCCATGCCTGTCATCGGTAGCAATAACGCACCGATTAGGACAGGCGTAGTAACTTCTTGGTGCGCGAAAGTGGTTTGTTCATGGTGTTTCTCCTATTGTATAGGCTCAAAGAAATCCGATTTTTTGGAAAAATCGAATTTCTAACAAAGGTTGAAAAATTCTGTGCCCTAGACATTCCAGGTTTGGCAAACATCGAAGGTTTTTGCCAAAGACAAAACTTTTCTGGGTGACTATATACTCAAAAGTATGTTGGCAGTGATCGTAAAACTATTTATATTTTTCCACACCCATCATAAATTTGTCAACACAGATAAAACGAGAAAACTGGTGTCAAAGAAAGAAATCCGATTTTTGGGAAAAATTTCTCACAGCAACTCGTGTCAAAGAAATCCGATTTTTGGGAAAAATCTGATTTATCACAGCAACCGGTTTTTAAACTCTACTACCGTTATCGCCCACCACGGCGCGACGGTTTTACCTGACAGTGCCGCCCAATACCAAGCCGACACGTCGCTCCAACTGTTCCCAGCGTTGTCGAAAATACGTTCGTAAACTAACGCTTTTTCCCAGTTTTTCATGGCTTCAAAACTACTCCAACGCTTGCCTTCGTTATCCACTCGCAGCGGCAAAACCCGCACTTGGTAACCAACACCTTTAAAACAATCCGTAGCCGGATGCAATTTTCTGGTGGCCTGCGTCACCCAACGAATGACTAATATTTTTTGTCCATCGGTAAATTTGGCAATGTGCCCGGGAAAACCGTTATTAAAATATTTTTCACGTTCCGAGAGTTGAAGTTTTTTGAGAGCCTGGCCTTCAAAATGATGGAACCAGCCGGGAAACGGCATGTCAATGGCATGAAAATATGGACCTTTCGGCAGCAAAGGTACCCCGGCTGCTAAGGTACACGCGGTTAGGAAGATGAAAAGGGTTCGCATATAATTAAGTACAACATCAAGTACAACAGTATCAAGTCTTAGCACCTATCAGTTTTTTTTCAACACCGAGTTCACTGAGTACCACAGAGTCACACAGAGTTTAAGATTTTGTTG
>QNER01001233.1 GCA_003646175.1 Candidatus Parabeggiatoa sp. nov. 1 | reverse complement strand
GTCCGGAAATAAGCCTGACGCTGCTTTGCCCCTGAAAGGGGCTGACATACTAGCCTAGGGCAACGCCCTAGGATATCATTCAATGAGGTGCCTAGCCCTGAAAGGGCGAGACATATGTTTCGCTAGCCCTGAAAGGGCGAGACATATGTTTCGCCCTTTCAGGGCTGAAATTCTAAACCCATAAATCCATAAATCCTAGGGCGTTGCCCTAGGCTGGTATGTCAGCCCCTTTCAGGGGCAAAGCAATCTAAAAAAGTCTTATGCGAACTTAGTGATTGCTGTACTAGGACTATTCCCCTATTCAAGTCGCATACTGATAATAATTTGGTTGGGTTCGCGCCCGGTTTCGGCCTTGACTTCCCTAAATAAAGGCAGTGCTTGAAAAGTTTCAACATAAAACGTATGGTCCAATTTTTGAGTTTCAATGGTAAAGCGCAATTCACCGGTTTGATAAAACCATTGTATTAGTTTGGTATTTTGGCGCGGTAGTTTTTCCGCAATTTTTGTCATCAATTCGAGTTGTGATGGATCGGGAGTCAAAGCAAGTAATTGTTCTAATAAGGTTTTTTCTGAAATGGCTTGATTTCGGGCCGTTAAGATGGGGGTAATACTTTCATTTAGTTCTTCAATTTGTGCATGCAGTTGCTCGGTGGCTTGTTGCCATTTCCAAACGCTGATCATTTGCCAAGTTAATACTATGGTAAAAATAACAGTCCCCCCCATAACCCATATCCGCTCCTGATATAACTGAAATTGGCTCAGCCGTTTTTTAGTCCGCCCCCACGGGCGTTTTAGCAAAGGTTGTTCAATGGGGGTAGGCACATTGTGAGCGGCTGGCAAGCTATGCGCTCGTTGAAAATGGGCCCATTCGGTTTCGGGGGGGCGTTGTGCCCACCAACGACTACCCATTAATAAACCTTCTTTCCAAATTTGTCCTTCAACGCCTTCTAAACATTGGAGTAATTGTACCGTATCTGTGGTTGGACGTGTTCGTAATGCGGTTTCGGGAAAACAAGTGGCCTTTTTAAGGCCCATTTCCATCAACCGATTTTGTTGTTGTTGTTGGTCCCAAATCCAGACTTGTGCATGCCCATCCCGCCAGATTGAATAGTTGGCATAGTTTTTAAAAGGGCTCCATTGTTTAATTTTAAGTTGTAATACGCTATCTCGCCGGGCTGCGGGAATATCAACCAAGGAAAACAGGCGATAATAACACAGGCCACGCGAGATCACCCATTCGCGGCGGCCTTTGATTCCAGTTGGCGGTGTGACAATGTCATTGCGTCTTTGTAGGTAACGTCGGGGTGAAAAGAGTCGTTTGGGCATGGTGAGGAAATTTTTCTGTATAAGTGGGCAGTAGTTCAAATTCAAGATTTGATTCAATTTGCCAAGGTTTTCTATTTTCAGCGTTAGGCATAAGTTGGATGTGAATTTGACGCATACGTCGCGCACTGGTATGCCAAAGTGTCAAACGTAAAAACGAGGATGGAAAAAAATTTTCTTCAAGTGGATCAATATTTAAATAGACACTGGTGACTTGGAATATTTTCGTAAAACCATAAAATGGCATACTTTCGCGCGTTTTGATAATGCGTTCTGCATTATCGGCACTCAGGTTATAAGCGGCTTGCAGTACCAGTGAGGGGGCGGTGTTAATATTAGGACGCGCTGCTAATAAGAGATGGGTGACTTGTCTGAATTGATGATTTTTCCATAATTGGGTTTGTTTGGCCCACCCCAGCACTCGCTTCGTTTCCATCTGATGGATTAAATAGCGATTAGTGGGGGGGGGTAAGTGATGTTGTTTATAGTGATAGGATTCTGCACCATTGACTCTGTGCAAATCATCCAAGTCAATATAATCTTTTAGTTTAGCGATTAAGGGGGCGCGGAGTTTAGCTTCGACACCCAATAAACCCAGTAAACGGCTAAGGGTTTGTTTGGTTTCAAGATTAATATTAATAAGTCCCCCTTCATCTTGCAACGCAAAAACGGCTTTGCCATGGCCAAAGTAGGGGCGATCATCTAACGCTATTTCGGTGCCAAGCGCAAAAATACTCACATCATCGTCATCGTCATTTTTTTTAGGTGTGATATTTTTTGAGGTGTCGGGAACGGTCAACCCTCCAAGCGTAAAACGCTGAGTGGTTAATAGGTAGACGATATTCGCTTGGGTACTGAGCATGTCAATTTCCCCTTGTATATTGGCTTGCCTAGTTTGGGCGATAGTGATAGTCCGTTGTGTCCATAAGGCGAAAAAACTGGCTGCAACGGATAGCATTGCTAATATCCATAGTGTAGTCACCAATATAAACCCTTTTTGTGAAGGGGATCGGTTCGAGCGAAAAGGGGAGCGCTCGGGAGTTATGTTCATTTTTGGTGTATTTTTTTTGAATGGGATAATTTAATAGTATTTGCTAATATTATAAAAGTAAGAATTCTTCGACCGTTTTTTGTACAAGGTTCGCCTTGTATTCCTGATAGTTTGCTACGCATTAATCCTTTATTATAAATAATCTCTGTAGTTAGCCGATGTATTTTTTGTTGAAGAGCGGTTTAAATGTATTAGTATTTATTTATAGGCGTTGGGTGTGATGTTTATCGTTTATTTTTGGTGTATTTTAATCGTGCAAGGTTTGCCTTGTATTCCTGACAGTTTGCTACGCATTAATCCTTTATTATAAACAATCCCTGTAGTTAGCCGATGTATTTTTTGAATGTGAGCCATTTAAATGTATTAGTATTTGTTTATAGGCGTT
>QNER01001232.1 GCA_003646175.1 Candidatus Parabeggiatoa sp. nov. 1 | reverse complement strand
TCCAAGCGGCGTGTGGATGTTCAGGTTCGCAGGACTGCAATGCGAACCTTGCTAGCGACGTGCGGATGTTCAGGTTCGCATTCGTTTCAAGCGTACTTTGCAACAATGTTCCCCGCGACGCGTCACTGCCATTAAGTTTGTGTATAGCTGCGTAGAAAAATTCGGTTCCAAACTGAAAGAAGTTTACCAAGAAGAAAACTTTTCTGGATGGCTATAACCTGTGATAATATTATTCAGTACTTGAACAATAACCAAAAACAGGCATAACGATTGTGAAAACGATAAACTGGCGTTTTTTATCCATAAAACCTATTTATGGATTAGGCATAGCATTTTTGTTAAGCATCGCATCGGTATCTGCCGATGAATTACATATTGCGGTGGCTGCGAATTTCACCAAGCCCGTCAAACAACTTAAACAACTGTTTATGGAAAGAACCGGGCATCGTGTCATTGTCAGCTTTGGATCGACTGGACAACTGTATGCACAAATTAAACACGGTGCGCCTTTTGAAGTGTTTTTAGCCGCTGATATGAAACGCCCAAAGCAGCTTATCCGCGAAGGGAATGCCGTCGCTGGCAGTTTATTTACTTATGCCATCGGTAAATTAGTTTTATGGAGTGCGCGAACCGGTTTTGTTGACTCAAATGGCAAAATTTTGAGTAGTGGCAAATTTCAGTATCTTGCCATCGCTCATCCCAAAATGGCACCTTATGGCACCGCCGCCAAGCAGGTGTTAGACAAATTGGGGCTATGGCAAACGCTGCAAGGAAAAATTGTGCGAGGCAACAATGCGAATCAGGCTTATCAATTTACCGCAACGGGTAATGCTGAATTAGGATTTATTGCCTTTTCCCACTACCAAGAAGCCATCCAGAAAAATTCACGCGGCTCACATTGGCAGGTGCCGGCAACATTCTATGATCCTATTCAACAAGGCGCGGTATTATTGAAAACCGGTGAAAACCAGCCTGCCGCTAAAGCCTTTATAACCTTTTTGCGTAGTGCTTCAGCACAGCAAATGATTAAAGAATTGGGTTACGCTGTGCCTTAAGGGGAAAGGGGATCGGTTCAAGGGGAAGTAAGGCCTTCACAAAAAATAATATACCCATATCGGTTAAACCTCCGAGGTTTGGCAAACCTCGGAGGTTTTTAATCGGCTAAGTTCCCTTGCTGAAAGCTTTATCTTATCTATTACTAAACCTAATGGTTTCAAAACTTTTCAAGCCACTCATCCCCAAATCATGTTTGATATTCCTATTAATTGGGCACCCGTTTGGATTACATTGCGTTTAGCCACCATCACAACGCTAGTGTTATTGCTGCTAGGCACACCATTAGCGTGGTGGTTAGCGCACACCAAATGTTGGTGCAAAAGTCTTCTTGAAGCGGCCGTTGCATTGCCGTTAGTATTACCGCCTACCGTCTTAGGTTTTTACCTGCTAGTGACTTTAGGGCCGCAGGGCCCGATCGGCAACTTATGGCAATCACTCACCGGTGGACATCTCGCCTTTACCTTTACCGGATTGGTGATAGGCTCAGTGATTTTTTCGCTTCCTTTTGCTGTGCATCCGTTGCAAAATGCGTTTGTGGCGATGGGACAACGGCCTTTAGAAGTGGCAGCGACATTACGCGCAACGCCGTTGGATCGTTTCTTTACCATTGTCGTTCCACTGGCTCGCCCCGGATTCTTAACGGCAGCTATCCTGACTTTTGCACATACTGTCGGAGAATTTGGGATGGTGTTAATGATAGGCGGTAGCATCCCTGGCAAAACGCAAGTGTTATCGGTTGCCATTTATGAACATGTTGAAATGCTAGAATTTCGAGAAGCGCATATTCTCTCAGGTGGCATGTTACTATTTTCCTTTTTAATTTTAGTGACGCTTTATAGTATTAATAAGCGTCTTTACAAACCCTAATATCTAAAACACTAACCCATGCCAGAAATACGAGGCCGTTTTCAGTTACAACAGGGCGGTTTTACCCTAGAAGTTGATTTTCACACGCCCGGGCAAGGTGTCACGGCCGTTTTTGGTCCATCAGGTTCTGGTAAAACGACTCTATTACGCTGTGTCGCCGGTTTAGAACGGGCAACCCCGGGATTTTTAGAAGTCAATCATCATTGTTGGCAAGACGACTCACGCCGCTTTTTTCTGCCCACCCATCAACGCCCGTTGGGTTACGTCTTTCAAGAAGCCAGTTTATTTCCTCATTTATCAGTGCGGAAAAATCTTGAATATGGGTTACGCCGCACATCGCCTGAACAACGTCAAGTTGCTGTTGAAGAAGCCGTTGAATTATTAGGCGTTGCCCCGTTGCTGACACGTAACCCCAAGCACTTATCAGGCGGTGAACGACAACGAGTGGCTATTGCCCGCGCTTTGCTCACCAGTCCTAAGTTATTATTAATGGATGAACCCTTAGCAGCTCTTGATCACAACAGTAAGGCTGAGATTTTGCCTTATTTAGAAAAGCTGCATGAAGAGTTATCTATTCCGGTTTTATACATCACCCATGCGATACCAGAAGTGATGCGCTTAGCCGACAACCTGCTTGTCATGGAAAAAGGCAAATTGATTGGCAGCGGTGCGTTATTAGACGTGTTGACTCGCCCAGATTTACCGCTCTCACATGCTTACGAAGCTGGTGTCGTCATAGAAGCCAAAGTCGTGGAACATGATGAAAAATTTCATCTTACCTATTTAGAGTTTAGCGGTGGACGTTTAAGTCTGCGCCGTGAAGATTTGCCGTTAGGACAAACGGCGCGCGTGGT
>QNER01001231.1 GCA_003646175.1 Candidatus Parabeggiatoa sp. nov. 1 | reverse complement strand
GTACAGGACCAAAAATATTTTGTGATGCTATCGCTCCACCCCCGCGATAGTATCACTTTTGTGGATCACATAATTATAATGTGTCTCGTTCCAAATCAATCTATCCCAAGACTTAAAAAAAGCCGCGATAAAATCGGGTTATTTTTGAGTGATACTATCGCCAAAAAAGCGATAGCATCACGACTTGAACACTTTTTGTCCTGTACAAAGAAAAGCAGCGATAAAATCGGGTTATTTTTGAGTGATACTATCGCCAAAAAAGCGATAGCATCACGACTTGAACACTTTTTGTCCTGTACAAAGAATATAGATCTCAATGAAAATCATCAATTAAGCTTAGTTAACAGTGTTATCAGTGCCGAAGCACAAGGCATTGAAACTCACCACCACGGTGGCAATCTCACCATCCGATATCCTCGGAATTACGTGCCAATGCCAAGCGGGGAAGGGGTGGGAATATTGACATACACGCGGATCAGATTCTGCCCTTAGGCACAAATGTGATAGATGCGTCTTCGGAATTAGGTTTAAACGGTAATTATTAATGATATTGACATCAGTGACAATATTATACCTTTACCTCTCAATTACTTAGAGGCAGAATCCTTGTTACCCAAACACTGTGTCGAACGCTCAGGTGCCAATCTGAGCAGTTTTGTTGTCAGCGGCACTGAGACATTACCCGAATCGCCCCACGCTTTGAGTGTTCATATTCCGTCAAAATTACTGAACACGCTTGTCGATGAACCGGGTGGCGTTTCAGATTCAAACCCATTCAGGTTGGATTCGCAAGCCGGTGGATTGTCTATCGGTTGTCGCCGTTTTTAGGTTGTACCCAGATTCTCTCTCGTGCAAAGTTCGCCTGGAACGAATGGTTGCAAGGTTCGCCTGGAACGAATTCTTTTAACCTTTGAAAACCAACGGGGATATTTGAAGCTTTTTGGTATTTTTCGGCTCCACTTGATTGACTCAAACTAAGACAAAGTCTTCTAAGCTGTTCTACTTGTTCGAGCCTGCGTGAGACTGCTTTTGAACTCATATCAATATTCATGGTTTTCATCCTCACTCATTTTTTTGTCTGATAATATCTCCCGGAGATATTTTATATCATCTTGATCCTGTCCATTCCCTCTAAATGTTTTCAGGAGAATGAGGCCTTCAGGTGAAACGACGCTCAGAGGTCCTCCTTTCCATGTCACGATTTTTCTATTTTCAAAAATATTTCTTCTATCAGAAGTTATTAAAAAATCAATCACAAGATAATCTCCCGTTGAGTCTTCTATTTTGCAAAGACGGTGTATCTTGACTTTTTCAAATTTCATTGGAGCGGCTTCAAATGTAAAGCCCTGTTGCATCAGTGCTTTTTTTGCTGGTAGAAGTGAAACCGCTTCAATCATCACGTCAATATCTAGTGTTGCTCTTGACATGCCATAGATGGCCATGGCTAACCCACCACAGAGCGCATACTCAATTTTTTCTTCATCCAATTTTTCTGTGATTGCTTTTAGCTCTTTTATGATGTCCATATTATTTATTCTTTGGTTGAATAGATTCGTGAATGGTGAAAGCAAAGGCTAATGCACGAAAGCAGCAATCCCCTGACCACTCGAAAGTACAGTTGCCAAGGGTTCAGGAAATAACAAAGCAGCGGCAAAGGCATCCGCAAACTCTCTCCTCTCACGACCTTTCAATGAAGGCGCATAGACGTTCCTAACTCGTCATTTTTTAACACTGTTTTTAACACAGAGTTCACTGAGCACCACAGAGTCACGCAGAGTTGAAGATTTCTTTTTCTCTGTGAAACTTTGTGTAGCTCCGTGCTCTCTGTGTTGAATATTTAAAAACTGATAGGTGGTAAGGGGCATTCAGATTGAGTGTTTTGTTCATAATGGTAGTGCTGATGTGACGGATACTAATTCGTTTAAGCCTAGTGATGTGACGGATAGCATCCGTTTAAGCCTAGTGATGTGACGGATACTATCCCTAAGAAGGGATAGCATCCGTTTAAGCTTTTTCCCTAAAACCAATTCCCAATCAACAAAAAAGGCGCCCAATGAAAAGGATAGGCTCTATACTCATCCAGTAGCCATTCTTGTGCATTTTGCAATGCTTTCGCTTTGGAAAGTGTCGGATCATCGCACAGTTCACAGAAAAACCTTGCCATTAACTGAGCGGTGGATTTCTCCGGGACTTTCCACAACGTGCCAACCGCACTTTTTGCGCCGGTTTTTACCGCAACTCCGGCTAACCCTAACGCGGCAAGTTCATTACCCGCAGCTGTTTCACAAGCACCAAAAGTCAATAATTCCACAGGCGTTCTAAATTGATGGAAGCTAACGAAGCCTTTTAAATCATTCATGCCTAATCTGCCATCATAAGTGAGCAAAAAACTGTCTTTTGGATTATTTTCAAACTTGCCATGGGTGGAAAAATACGCAATTTTATAAGGCTTGGTTTCAAAAGCGTTTGCCACGTTATTTTTTAAAAAGCCTTCAGAGAGATTGGGACAAATCCATCCTTTCTCAATCGCTTCAATTGCGTCTAACGCATGAGGCAATTCTGAAAAATTCCCCACCGCTTTTGACAATCCTGCCATCAGCATGGTGATATTATCCCGCCTAAACTTTTCGGTGGCATAAGTTAAAGTTAAACCCGGTGTGATTGCTAACGCAAATTGTTCTATCAGAAATTTATCTGCCACCTCATCATACAAAGCAGCAAAAGGAATAGTACGGAGCATACTATCCGGTACGATAATCAAAGTATCTACGTTATGTGCG